>CACXFI010000111.1 GCA_902766875.1 uncultured Erysipelotrichaceae bacterium
ATGCGTACTTGTGTAGTATCACATGAAAAACTACCTAAACAAGAATTAATAAGAGTAGTAAAAAATAATGAAAATATAGTTTCAGTAGATATAACAGGTAAAGCTAATGGACATGGTGCTTATATAAAAAAAGATAAAGAAGTATTAGAACAAGCTATTAAAACCAAAGCCTTAGATAAATATTTAGAAATATCTATACCAGATAGTATATATGAAGAATTAAGAAATATAATAAATAGTAAATAATAAAATAATGGAGGTGATGCTCATGATGAGTGTTAGAGAATATGCAGAAGATGTAGGAATAAGCATAGAAAATCTACTTGAATTATGTAGTAAATTAGATATAAAGGCAACCTCAGAAGATGATATGTTAGATGATGAAGCTATTATTATTTTAGATAATGAAATAGCTAGTACTGAAGAATTAGAGGAAGATACCTACGAAGAAGAAGACACAGATATCGAGGAAGAAGAATTAGAAATCCAACATCTAGAAGAAACTAAAAAAACTAAAGAATCATCTAATAATAATAAAAAGAATAAAAAGAAAATTAAAGATAACAAACAAGACATAAAAAATAAAAAAGATTTTCAGTCTAAAAGAAAAGAAATGTATAAACATAAAGAAAAATTACAATCTAATACTAGTACAACTACAGATGATGTAATAGCTTATACAGAAGGAATGACTGTATCAGAACTAGCTAACGCACTTGGAGTATCAGGAGCCGAAGTTATTAAAAAATTAATGGCCCTAGGCATGATGATGACTATGAATTCCGGAATGGATTTTGATACTGCTGAAATAGTTGTTAGTGAATATAACAAAAAATTAAAAAGAGAAGAAACACTAGATGAAACAAATTTTGAAGAATTAGAAATAGAAGATAATGAAAAAGATCTATTAGAAAGAGCTCCTGTTGTAACTATTATGGGACATGTTGACCATGGTAAAACAACTCTTCTTGATACAATTAGGAAAACTAATGTTGTAGCAGGAGAAGCTGGAGGAATTACTCAAGCTATAGGTGCTTATCAAATAAAATATAATGATAAAAAAATAACATTTATAGATACACCAGGTCATGCTGCATTTACTGAAATGAGAGCAAGAGGAGCATCAATTACTGATATTGTAATTATTATAGTGGCAGCCGATGATGGTGTTATGCCACAAACAAAAGAAGCTATAGATCACGCTAAAGCAGCAGGAGTTCCAATAATAGTAGCTGTAAATAAAATGGATAAACCAGGAGCAAATCCTGAAAGAGTATTAACAGAAATGGTTGAAAATGGAATCACTCCTGAAGCTTGGGGTGGAGATACAATATTTGTTAATATCTCAGCTAAAACAGGTATGGGAATAGATGAATTATTAGAAAATATCTTACTAGTTAGTGAAATGCAAGAACTAAAAGCTAACCCTAATAGATATGCTAGTGGTACTGTAATAGAATCTAAATTAGATAAAAATAAAGGTGTTATAACTAATCTATTAATCCAAAATGGTACCCTAAGATTAGGAGATCCAATTGTAGTAGGAACTATCGCTGGGCGTGTTAGAACCCTTAAAAATGATAAAGGAGAATCTCTTGTTAAAGCAGAACCTTCAATGCCAGTATCAATAACAGGATTAAGCATAGCACCACAAGCTGGAGATAAATTTATGGCTTTTGAAAACGAAAAGAAAGCCAAATCAATAGCAGAACAAAGATCTCTAAATCAAAAAAATAAAAACAAATCTGATACTAAAGCTCTATCTTTAGATGAATTATTCAATAGAATAAATGAAGGAAATAAAGAAATAAATATTATCTTAAAAGCTGATGTTAAAGGTAGTGAAGAAGCTGTTAAAAATTCATTACTTAAAATTAATGTTGAAGGTGTAAAAATAAATATTATAAGAAGTAGCATTGGAACAGTAACTGAAAGTGATATCGTCTTAGCAGAAGCATCTAATGCCATAATTATAGGATTTAATATAAGACCAGATAACAAAACAGTAGAATATGCTAAAAATAAAAATGTTGAAATAAGACTATATAATATTATTTATAAAGTAGTAGAAGAAATGGAAGCAGCTATGTTAGGAAAACTAGATCCAGAATATGAAGAAAAAGTATTAGGTACTGCTGAAGTAAGAAAACTATTTAAATTCTCTAAAGTAGGAACTATAGCCGGATCTTATGTAACTAGTGGACTAATCAAAAGAGATGCTAAAGCTAGAGTAATTAGAGATGGAGT
This sequence comes from uncultured Erysipelotrichaceae bacterium, assembly GCA_902766875.1. Classification (GTDB taxonomy): domain Bacteria; phylum Bacillota_I; class Bacilli_A; order RF39; family UBA660; genus RUG11215. The sequence continues at coordinate 2,248 of CACXFI010000111.1, forward strand.
AGTAATATATGATGGTAATATCAATTCTATAGCTCGTGAAAAAAATCAAGTAAAAGAAGTAAAACAAGGTATAGAATGTGGTATAACAATAGAAAACTTTAATGACATAAAAGAAAATGATATTATAGAAGCATATACTATAGAAGAAATAAAAAGATAA
>CACXFI010000112.1 GCA_902766875.1 uncultured Erysipelotrichaceae bacterium
AGTGATTTAAGCGTAAAAGAAGCAAGTAAATATATTTAAAAGACATCGTAATATTTTGATATTACGATAAGTAAAGTAGATGAAAAATCTGCTTTTTTTGTTTTCGGCACTTAAAAATTGGCATGGGGATTACGATCATTGTGGGGAAACCATTAATTTAGTTAATAATTTTAAAGTGGAGAAAGTATTTTTTAATTGTGGAGTAATTAATTATTATTAATATGTTATAATATAATTGGTGATTATAATGAAAAATGTAATTTTGAATGTTAAAAATAAAAATTGGGGAGAAATAGGACCAAATTCATGGCTAGAAAGACATTGGATTATTTATGATGATTTGTTAGTTGATTATAGTGTTATTTATAATGGAAAAGAAAATAATAAAAAGGTGGTAAACTTTAGTATTGATAGAGAATCTTTAAATGTATTAATGAAAGAATTAGAATTAGCTAAAGATAACGATAATAAAGTCGAAGCTTTAGATGGAGATGTCTGGGAATTTATACAATATAATAATGGTAAAGAAGTATGGAAAAGAGATGTTGGTTATATATATGGACTTAGTCATTTAGAAAATATAACTAAAATTCTTAAGAAAATAATTAAGTAATATTATTTTATAAAAGGAATTATTTGAAAATAATTCCTTTTATTTTTAAAAAATGTATAAAAAAATTAATATGATTAATAATATAAAGGGTAACAAATAATAATAATTTGCATATTATATAATGAGTCGTGAGTCGCATGCTATATATTAGTATAGACTTGCGTTTAATATAGATATGAGCTAAAAAATATTTTTTAGCTCTTTTATTTGTCAAAATAGTGTAAACACTCTTGTAATTATTAAAATAATAGGTTAATCTAAAATTAGATAATAAAGAGGGAGAGTGAGATTAGTGATATATCCATCAATAGATAAGATATTAAATATTGTTGATTCTAAATATGCTTTGGTGTATTTGGTTTCTAAGAGAAGTAAGGAAATGACTAAAACTAATTATTATCAAATGGATCAAAAAGATTATAAATCTTCTAAACCTATAGGTAGAGCTTTGGAGGAAGTTTATAATGAATTGATACATGTAAAATAAAGATATATAATTTTATATATCTTTTATTTTTTACTATATTTTGATATAATTATAATAACTTGGAGATGGTTATGTTGAAAAAGAATAGTTTTATATCTGGTGCTATTATAGCGACTATGGGTATAGTTATTGTAAAAATAATTGGATTATTATATGTAATACCATTTAATGCTATTATTGGTGAAAGAGGTGGAGCTTTATATGGATATGCTTATAATGTATATCAATTATTTTTAGGCGTATCTAGTGCTGGATTTCCTTTTGCAATTAGTAAACTAATTAGTGAATATAATGCTTTAGGCTATAAGAAGGCTGTTAGGGATACTTATGATGTATCAAAGAAGATTATATTATTAATTAGTATTATTGTCTTTTTAGTGTTATTTATATTTGCCCCTCAAATAGGTAAACTAATTATTGGTGATTCTACTGGTGGTAGTAGTTATCAAGATATTGGTTATGTTATTAGAATGATTTCTTTTTCAATATTAGTTATACCATACCTTAGTGTTACAAAGGGATTTTTACAAGGAAATAAATATATTACTCCTACTAGTATGAGTCAAATAATTGAGCAAATAGTTAGAGTAATTATAATATTATTAGGTAGTTATTTATGTTTAAAAGTATTTAATTTGGGGCTTACTAAAGCGGTTGGTATAGCAGTTAGTGGTGCTTTCTTTGGTGGATTATTTGCTTTTCTATATTTAAAATATAAGATTACTAAAGGAAAGCTGTTACCTAGTAAAGAAGAAAGAGATAAGGTTAATATATCAAAAAAAGAAATTATTAAAAAGATATTTATGTATTCTATTCCTTTTATAGCGATTAGTGTTATATATAATTTATATAATACTGTTGATATGATACTGTTATCTAGAACATTGCTTGATATATTACATTTAGATGTTAGTATAGTAGAATCTATTACTAGTATATATACTACTTGGGGAATAAAATTAAATAATATTATTTTAGCTGTTAGTACAGGATTAATTACTAGTCTTATTCCTAACATAGTTAGTAGTTATACTAGGGGTGATAAAAAAGATGTAGATGATAAATTTAATAAAGCTATTCAGTGTGTATTATTAGTAATAGTTCCTTTAACATTGTTTTTATCATTACTAGCAGAACCTGTATGGACTTTATTTTATGGAGATAGTTATTATGGGCCAATAGTATTTCAAGTATATGTATATACTGCTTTATTTGGTTCTATGTATACGATAATGGTAAATACATTACAGGGGTTAAATAAATATAAATTAGTTATTAGTACTGTATTAATTGGTCTTGTTACTAATATAATATTGGATGTTCCTTTAATAGTATTATGTAATAATATGGGATTAAATGGTAGCTATGGAGCTGTACTTGGTTCTGTTATAGGATTTAGTATATCTATATTAATAGCAATGCTTGTACTTAGAGATAAATATGGATTTAGTTTTCAT
>CACXFI010000113.1 GCA_902766875.1 uncultured Erysipelotrichaceae bacterium
GTAAATGCTGGTATACATACTAAATTTTTACCAGATGGTGCTACAAAACCTCTTGCTATTGCTATAGCCTTAATCGCTTGGTTTAAAGCTCCAGCTCCTATAGCTTGTATTTCTACACTACCTTTTTCTCTAAAAACATTAGCAAGAGCACCAGCTACAGAGTTTGGATTAGATTTTGCACTAACCTTTAATGTTTCCATTATATCATTCCTTTCAGAATAAATATATGTACTTATTTTTAAGTTATTACTATTTTACCAAACTATATAGAATAGCTATTTCTTTATTAGATAATTTTCTATATTCTCCTACTCTTAAATTAGTTAAATCTAAATTAGCATAATTAGTTCTTTTTAATTTAGATACTTGATACCCTACACTCTCAAACATTTTCTTAACTTGATGATTCTTACCTTCATGAATAGTTATTTCTACTAAAGAAGTATTTTTATTTTTATCAGATTTTTTTAATTTAACACGAGCAGGTCGTGTTTTATAACCATCTATTACTACCCCTTCTCTTAATTTCTTAATAGCATAACCAGTAACTATTCCCTCTACTTTAGCTATATATGTTTTATCTATATTATTCTTAGGATGCATTAATTTATTAGCTAATTCTCCATCATTAGTAAGAAGAAGTATACCTGTTGTATCATAATCTAATCTACCTACAGGATATATCCTAGTAGTAGTATCAATTAAATCTATAACTGTCTTTCTACCATGTTCATCACTAGTTGTAGTAACTACTTCTCTAGGTTTATTTAATATATAATACTCATAATCTTTATTATTATCTAAAATAGTATTTTCTACTTCTATAGTATCTCCTTTTTTTACTTTAGTACCTAATTCTGTTACAACTTTACCATTAACTTTAACTTCACCCTTACTAATTAATTCTTCAGCATGTCTTCTAGAACAATATCCTAGATTAGCTATTACTTTCTGTAATCTCTCCATTATATCACCTCTACCTAAAATATATATTATTTACTTTTTCATATCCTAAAGTACTTTTATCACCATGTCCAGGATATATAGTTATATCATCATTATATTTCTTTATCTTATCTATAGATTTATTCATCATATCTATATCTCCACCCAAATCACATCTACCAATACTATCTTTAAATATAAAGTCCCCGGTAAACATAATCTTATCATCTTTAAAATAAATACAGATAGAATCCATAGTATGACCAGGAGTCTTAATAATACTAAATTTAAATTTATCTATATCATATTCTTTTTCTTCTAAATTACTATTATCATATACTTCTATTTCATAATCATTAACTATATCTTCTAATACTCCTACATGATCAAAATGTCTATGTGTAAGAATTACACCCAATACTTCTTTATTATTTAAATAAGGTTTTATCTTATCATATTCATCTCCAGGATCAATAACTAATACCTTATTATCTATATCTAATATATAACAATTACAAGATAAATACCCAACTTCTACTCTATTTATCTTCATTATTATCTTCCTTATCATAATTATCTAAAAAACTATATCTTACTTTATCTTTATGTCCCCCTAATATACAATTAAAATTAACATTATCCATACTCTTCATAATATTTTTAGCTATATTAGGGTTCTCTTTACTTAATTCTTTAATTAAATTCTTAATATATTTTCTCTTACTAGTATTATCATCATCTACACTACATGCTTCTGTAAATCTACAAGCACAATTAATAAAAGTTAAATCATTATATTTAGCCCATGATTTAACATCATCTTCTCTAATATTATACATTGGTCTAATTAACTCTAATCCCGGAAAATTTTCACTATGTAATTTAGGTAACATTGTCTTAATCTCAGAACCATAAAACATAGATAATAATGTAGTTTCTATAACATCATCAAAATGATGCCCTAAAGCTATCTTATTACATCCTAAATCTCTTGCCTTACTATACAAAAAACCTCTTCTCATTCTAGCACATAAATAACAAGGATTACCATCTACTGTACTAACAACATCAAATATATCAGAAGAAAACATTTCTATATCTACATTTAATAACTTAGCATTATCAATAATTAAATTCTTATTTAATTCATTATATCCAGGATTCATAACCACATAACAAACATCAAACTCAAAATCACTATGTCTTTTTAATTCCTGAAAACACTTAGCCATTAAAAAAGAATCCTTACCACCACTAATACAAACCATTACCTTATCATTTTCTTTTATTAATTCATATTCTTTAATACTCTTAACAAAATTAGCCCATATCTCTTTTCTAAATCTTTTAATAATACTTCTTTCTATCTCTTTATATTTTTCCATAGTATCACATCACTTCAGTACAAATTATATCTTAAATAATTATTTTAATCAAGAAAAAATCATTTAAGTTGTTAACTCAAATGATTATTATCTACATACTCTTTAACAAGTAATTCTATACTTCCAGGAGTTCTTAATCTATCTCTATCTATTCTAGTAGGTATTATTTCTATTCCTTCATCTTCTAATTTAGAGAATAATTCTATAAACATAAAAGAATCCAATAACCCACTCTCTATTAAATCAAAATCCTTA
>CACXFI010000114.1 GCA_902766875.1 uncultured Erysipelotrichaceae bacterium
GTAGAATGATCCCATTACTGTACCAAAAATAAAGAATATTATACGAAAATACATTTCCATAGTAGTCCTCCTGTGTTATTAAATACCCTTATATATATCAAACATTGGGTAAATTACTGATAATAGAATTACACCTACCATACCCGCTATAAATACTATCATGATTGGTTCTATTAAACTTTTCATTTGTTTAATCATAGATGATTGTTCTTCTTCATAATAAGATGTTACATTTTCCATCATTGGGCCTAATCTTCCAGTTCTTTCACCTGTTAATAACATTTCATAGGCTGTTTGTGGGAAAGCCCAATGGTCTTTAAAAGCTACTGATATTCCGTTTCCTACACTCAAATTATAAACTGCATTTCTAATTATTCCTTTATATATTTCATTATTGGTAATTTTACCTAATATTTCCATACTATCTGTAATAAAAACATCATGATTAATTAGAGATGCAAATGTTTTGGTAAACATTATTAATTGATTATATTCAATTATGTTTTTTACGACTGGAATATGCATAGCAAAAGTTTGCATAGCCCTTCTTACACTGGTTATATTTTTATACATTGCTATTGTTATAATTACTATTAGAATTATGGCTATGGCTATTACTATTATATATTTTGACAAGAAATTGCTAAAACTTATTAGAGCTGTAGTTATCCAAGGTAATTCACTACCTAGTTGTGAATACATGCTTGTAAATTGTGGAACTACCCATAATATTATAAAAGTTAGGATAGCTACTGCAAAAACGAAGATTACACTAGGATATGTTATAGCTCCTATTATTTCTTTTCTATTGATTTCACTTGTTTTATAGTATGCTGTCATATCATCTAAAACATCAGTTAAGCTTCCTGTTAGTTCTGATGTTTTTACCATGTTTATTAACAATTTAGGGAATGAATCTCCTTGTTTTACTAAGGCTTCACTGAAAGATACTCCAGCATTTAATTCAAAAACTATTTTTTGATATAATAATTTTGTTTGTTTATTTTTGGTTTGTCTACTTAAGATGGCTACAGAATCAACTAGAGGAATACCTGATTTAATATAAGTAGATAATTGATTTAAGAAAAAGATTAAGTCTTTAGCTTTCATTTTTTTTCTACCAAAAATAGACATTAGACTTGTAGATAGTTTATCTTCTTTGATGCTTACTACTTGATAACCTTGGCTTGTTAAAAAAGCATTTACATCTTTTTCAGTTAAAGCATCAAAACTACCATTTACTTCTTTTCCTGATTTATCTTTGACTGTGTATAAGAATCTTTTTTTCTTTTCTTTTGTTACTTGACTAGATTGAACAAATTTATTTTCCTTAGGTGCTACAGTTTGATTTTGAGGTTCAGGATTTGTTTGTAATTGACTTAATACACTAGGGTTATTATTTTTATTCATAAGCACCATCCTATTCTTTTATATTATTGTATCATACTTTTTATTTTTTTTTAACTTTTTTTATTAAATTTCATATATTATTTTAGAGGGAGGATTGTAGTCTATGTTTAATACAGGTAATTATTTTTTCCCAGGATATGGTATTCCATATAGTTATATGGCTCCTAGGGGTTTTGGTTTATTTAGAAATATTGGTAGAAGTCAAGGGTTATTTAAGAGTATTAATTGGGGGTCTTTATTTAATAATACTTCTAAAGCTTTAGGTGTAGTTAATCAGGCTATTCCTATTGTTAAACAAGCTGGTCCTATGTTTAATAATATGAAATCTATGTTAAGGGTTGCTTCAGCGTTTAAAGATGTTACAGATTCAGATAATAAAAAAACTACTAGTAATACAACTAGTAATTCTAATAATTATAATATAAATAATAGGTATCAATATACTAATAGCCCTAATTTCTTTATTTAAATAATCTAATTTGTTTATATATTTTTAATCTATGATGAAGATTATTTTTAGGGATTAATTTATATATTTTGTTTAGAGTTATTAGATCTTGGTTCTTTTTTTCCTGAAATAATTTATTATTTTCTTTTATTAATATTGGACCAAAATATAATTCTTTTTTGGAATAATGCTTTTTACCTTTTTTAAAAACTATAATAATATATATTATTCCTGCATCTTTAACTAATTTTTCATTTTCTATATAATAACCAATACTGGTTATTTTTTTTCTTAAAAAATCTATATAATTGTTACTTTGAATAATAATAGTATCCACATTAGTTAGTTTACTTTTGTTATTTATTAAAATACCTACTATGGTATGGGTACCTAGTCCTGACATAATTATAGTATCTATTTCGTTTTCATTAATTATGTCTAGGCCACTACCTAACCTTGTTTCTATTTTATTATTTAATTTATATTTTTTAATATTATTTTTGGCATTTGTTAGGGCTGTTATTTTATTATCAGTTGCTATTAATGATTTTAATTTTTTAGTTTGAACTAAATATATATCTAATAATCCGTGATCACAGCCTATATCTACTATTTTAGTATTTTCTGGTACTAGATTAGCAATAGCTTCTAGTCTTTTAGATATTTTAATCATTTAAGAAATCCTTTAATTTTCTAGAACGACTTGGATGTCTTAGTTTTCTTAGAGCTTTGGCTTCTATTTGTCTTATTCTTTCTCTGGTTACTCCAAACATTTGCCCTACTTCTTCTAGAGTTTTAGAAGAACCATCATCAAGTCCAAATCTTAATCTTAAGACTTGTTCTTCTCTTTCTGTTAAGGTAAGTAAGACATCTGATATTTCATCTTTTAATAATTCGTGAATAGTATATTCTTCTGGTGACATACTTCTTTCATCTTTAACGAAATCTCCTAAATGAGAATCATCTTCTTCTCCAATTGGAGTTTCTAGTGAAACTGGATCTTGAGATATTTTGATTACTTCTCTTACTTTTTCAACACTCATTCCCATTTTTTTAGCTAATTCTTCATCTGTTGGTTCTCTATTATATTCTAGAGTTAATTGTCTTTGGAAACGAGATAATTTATTAATAGTTTCTACCATATGTACTGGTACTCTTATAGTCCTTGCTTGATCGGCTATAGCTCTTGTTATAGCTTGTCTTATCCACCAAGTAGCATATGTAGAAAATTTATATCCTTTGTTAGCATCAAATTTCTCAACAGCTTTCATAAGTCCAATATTACCTTCTTGGATTAAATCTAAGAATAGCATTCCTCTTCCTACATAACGTTTAGCGATAGATACAACAAGACGTAAGTTAGATTCTGCTAATCTATTTTTAGCTTCTTCATCTCCATTAGCTATTCTTTCTGATAATTCTGTTTCTTCTTCTAATGATAATAGACTTATTTTACCTATTTCTTTTAAATACATTCTAACAGGATCATTTATGGTTAATTCTTTAGCTATATCATTGTCTTGTAATAAGTCTTCAATTGATTCTCCACCGGCATCATCTTCTGATGCCCCTACTTGAGATTCATCTGATACTACTTCTATTTCATTTTCTACTAAAGAGTTATATAAATCATCTAATGAGTCACTATCTAGATCTAATCCTTTTAGTTCATTAGCTAATTCTTCATAGGTAATAAAACCTTTTTCTTTACCTTTTTTAATTAAATCTTCTTTTCTTTGTTCAAAATCCTTTATTTCTTCTACCATTATTTCACTCCTCTTAGTTCCATTATTTCTTTTAATATTTTAGCTTGTTTTAATGGATCTGTTTCTTCTTTTAATTTTATATTTAATTTATTTATTTGATTATCTTTGTTATAACTATTAATTACTTTTATATAATCATTTATTTCTTCTATAGTATATTTATCTTTTAAATTCATATTTAGAATTTCTTTTACTAATTCAAATAAATTATTATGTAGTGATATATAAGTAATAAAATCTGCTATTTCTAAAGTACCATATTTATGATAATAATATATTATTTCATTAGATAACATTCTTAACTCTTCAGTTGGAAAATATGACACTTTTTTTTCAACATGTGCTATTATATCACTATTTTTTAACATATAAAAGAGTAAATTTTTAGATGCTAATTCATATTTAGTCATTCTTTTATTAGTATTTATCTGTTTATTTAGAATAATTTTATTAGTATTTACTATTTTTTCTTGATATTTATTATATTTATCTTTTAGAATATCATAGGATATGTTATATTCTTTTTCTAATTTTTTTAAAGTTAATTCTACTAAAATATCATCTTTAGTTTTAGATAATTCCTTTATTGAATCATCTATATATTTAGATAGTTCATTTATATCAGTTAAATTATGAGTAGATTTTAATAGTTTCATTTTAAATTCTATTGTACTTATTGGATTATTTACTTTTTGGATGAAACTATCTTTTCCTCTTTTTAAGATATATTCATCTGGATCTTTTTCTTCTAATCTAATTATTTTAGGTGTTACTCCTACTTTTTCTAAAACATTAATAGCAGATATAGTAGCTTCTTCTCCAGCTTTATCTCCATCAAAACATAATATTATATTATCAGTTATTTTTTTCAAGAGATTAGCATGAGTTGTAGTAAAAGCTGTTCCCATAGTAGCTACGCAATTATCTACTCCTATAGTTGAGGCTCTTATAACATCAAAAAATCCTTCCATTATTATTATAGATTCATTTTTCTTTAAATAATCTCTTGCTCGATGATAGTTATATAGTAAACTATTTTTTTTAAATATTTCTGTTTCTTTAGTATTTATATATTTACTATTATCTTTAGTATTATATATTCTTCCTGAAAAACCTACAACATTTCCTTTTAAATCATGTAGAGGAAACATTATTCTATTTAAGAATATATCTTTGGAATTATTATTACTAATACCTAAATTAATTAATTTATCTAGAGATATATTTTTATTTAAAAGAAACTCTGTTACAGATAATTTAGGTATAGATAGTCCTAATTCAAATTTTTTAATAGTTTCTTTATCAAACTTTCTATCTTTTTCTAAATAATCCATAGCATTCTTACCTAAAGATGTATAAAGATTATTTTGAAAGAATTTACTAGCTAGAGAACATATTTCATAATCAGGATTTTTAGTTTCAACATGATAGTTATTATTTAACTCATATCCTAATTTTTCACCTAGTAGTCTTACAGATTCAATAAAAGAGATATGTTCATAGTTTGAGACAAAAGTAAAAACATTCCCCGTAGCACCGCATGAAAAACAGGTATAAATTTGTTTTTCTGGAGATACAGACATACTAGGAGAATGATCATCATGAAAAGGACATATTCCAAAATAATTTTTGCCTCTTTTAGTAAGGGGTAAGTATCTTGATATTACAGAAACTATATCTGTTCTATTTCTTATTTCATTTATTGTATCATTTGTTATTTGTGTCATAAAAACACCCTCTAATAATAATATTCCACAAAAGTTTTCAAAACTCTTTTTTTTTAGTGATTTTTTTCTAAAAAATTGTTATTTTATAAACATTGAGTCACCGAATGAGAAAAATCGATAATTATTTTTAACAGCTTCTTCATAAGCATTTAAAATTATTTCTTTACTAGAGAAAGCACTTACTAACATAATTAAAGTTGATTTAGGAAGATGAAAATTAGTAATAAGAGCATCTATAGCTTTAAATTTATATCCAGGATAGATAAAGATATCAGTCCATCCTGATACTTCTTTGAAGGTATTATATTTAGTCATTATCGTTTCTAAAGTTCTAGTTGTAGTAGTTCCTACACTAATTATTCTTCTTTTTTCTTTTTTGGCTTTATTTAAAATATCAGCTGTTTCTTTAGTCATAGTATAAAACTCAGAATGCATTTTATGTTTGGTTACATCTTCTACATTAACCGGTCTAAAAGTACCTAATCCAACGTGTAGAGTTATATAACAAATAGTTATTCCTTTTTCTTTTATGTTTGTTAATAATTCGTTAGTAAAATGAAGCCCCGCAGTAGGTGCAGCAGCACTACCTACTATTTTGGCATAAACTGTATTATATCTATCTTTATCTTTTAATTTTTCTTTTATATATGGTGGAAGTGGCATATTACCTAATTTATCTAATATTTCATAGAAGATTCCATCATAAATAAATTCTAGATGTCTTATTCCTTCTTCACCAATACATAAACATTTAGCTTTTAATAAGCCATCTCCAAATGATATAATTGTATCTTCTTTGACTCTTTTAGCAGGTTTAGTTAAGCATTCCCAAGTATTATTTTCTATATTTTTAAGAAGTAATACTTCTATAGTAGCATTAGTATCTTCTTTAGTTCCTATTAATCTAGCTGGCATTACTTTAGTATCATTTAATACTAGGACATCACCTTTATTTAAATAATTTATTATATTATGAAATGTTTCATGTTTTATATTACCATTAGCTTTATCTAAGACCATTAATTTTGAACTATCTCTTTGTTTAAGTGGAGTTTGGGCAATTAGACTTTCTGGTAAATAATAATCAAAATCATCTGTTTTCATACATACACCTTTTTTCTTTTATAAACAACACTAGATATTATAACATAAATATTATAATATTTAACAAAAAATTAACAAAAAAAAGAGTTTAATAACTCTTATTTTATTTTTTCTAGAAATTCTTCTTCATTCCAAATAGGTATTCCTAAGTTAATAGCTTTATCATATTTACTTCCAGGATTATCTCCTACTATAACTGCTGTTGTTTTTTTACTAACAGAACTACTAACTTTACCACCAAAGTTTTCTATTATTTCACTAGCTTTATCTCTTGTTATATTAAGAAGGGTTCCTGTTAAGACAAAGGTTTTATCTCTAAATTCTTCTTTATCTATTTCATTATTGTTAATATATTCCATATTAACATTTAATTCTTTTAATTTATTGATATTATTTATATTATCTTTATCTTCAAAATAGTTTCTAATATTCTCTGCTATTATAGGGCCTATATCATTAATAGAAGTTAATTCTTCATAAGTAGCATTAATAAAGTTATCCATAGTTTTATATCTTCTAGCTAGAACTTTAGCTGTTTTATTGCCTACTTGTTTTATACCTAATCCAAAGATTAATCTTTCTAGAGAATTATGTTTACTATTTTCTATAGCTTTACTTAAGTTATCAATACTTTTTAATCCATATCCTTCATATTGGATTAATTTATCTTTATAATTATCGAAATTATAGATATCAACTATATTTTTTAAGAATCCATAATTATAAAAGTCTTCTACAACACTATCTCCTAATCCTTCTATATTCATGGCATCTCTAGAAGCAAAATGAATTAGGCTTTCTACTTTTCTAGCTGGGCAATTATTATTAGGGCAGAAATAATCTGCTTCTTCTTCTTTTCTTACTACTTTAGTTCCACATTGTGGACATTTATCTAACATAGTAAATGGTATTTCTTTACCTGTTCTTCTTTCTTTTAAGGAATAATCTACAGCAGGGATAATATCTCCTGCTTTATGAATTGATACTATATCTCCTACTCTTATATCTTTACTAACTATATAATCTTCATTATGAAGGGTAGCTCTTTTAACAGTAGTTCCTGCTACTAAGACTGGTTCTAAGACAGCATTAGGAGTTATTTGGCCAGTTCTACCTACAGTAAAGATAATATCTATTAGCCTAGTTAGAACTACCTCTGGAGGAAACTTATAAGCGATACACCATTTAGGATACTTAGAAGTATAACCTAATTTATTTTGCATATCGATACTATCTACTTTAACAACAACACCATCTATATCATAAGGTAGTTCTTTTCTAATATTACCTTTATCTTCAATAAATTTTAATATTCCTTCTACATCATCTACTATCCTATTATTGGGATTTACTCTAAATCCTAATTCTTTCATAAATTCTAAAGATTCATTATGAGTCTTTAATCCATAATCTTCTGGATTAGGTAAATGATAAATCCAAGCTTCTAATTTTCTTTTAGCACATACTTTACTATCTAATTGTTTAACACTACCAGAAGCAGCATTACGACAATTTTGAAATAATGGTAAATTATCTTTTTCTCTTTCTTTATTAAGA
>CACXFI010000115.1 GCA_902766875.1 uncultured Erysipelotrichaceae bacterium
GGAAGTGGTGGTGTTCCACTTCTATAGTTAGTACTACTTTTACCACCATGAATTATTGGTTCTATTTCTAAATTTTTATTTTTTATAAGTAAACCTATTCCTTTTAATCCATATATTTTATGTGCAGAAATACTAGCTAAATCGATATTATCAAAATTTATATTTATTTTACCTATAGCTTGAGTACAATCGACATGATAGTAACATTTAGGGTATTCTTTTAATATGTTTCCTATTTCTTCTATAGGTTGTTTTATACCTAATTCACTATCTACAGCACTAATACTTACTAGTAATGTATCATCTCTTAATAATTGTTTTAAATTATCTATATCTATTAAACCATCATCATTTATTTTAACATAATCTATTTCATATCCTTGTTTACTTAAATATTTTAGTGGTTCTATAATACTAGAATGTTCTAGATAAGTAGTTATTATATGTTTACCTCTATTATTATATTTATTACATACTCCTTTAATAGCAAGATTATTTGATTCAGATGAACCACTAGTATATATAATTTCTTTATCTTTTAATTTTAATATTTTGTGTATCATCTTAGTAGAATAATCTTCTAATTCTTTAGATTTTATTCCTAATTTATGTAATGAATTACTATTACCAGGATACTCTAAGCATACTTTTTCATATGTATTTAAAACTCTTTTATCTACTGGTGTAGTAGCAGAATAATCTAAATATATCATAATATCACACACCTAACATAATTATTTTAACACATAATTAAATTATAGAAAAGAAAAAAACTATCCTAATTTAGATAGTTCTCCATTATTTATGAAATATACTTGATACCATTTTAGGAAGCTATAGATAGCCCATACTTTTCTATAGTTATCTCTTACTTTATTTTTATGATCTTCTAATAGTTTTATTATATAGTCATGATTAAATAATTCATGAGCTATTTCCATATTAAATGTTTCTTTAATATCATTATATAAGTCTTCATCTCTTATCCAATCTCTAATAGGTACAGGGAATCCTAATTTCTTTTTCTTATATGATTCATTTGGAATACTTCTTTTAGCTGCTTCTCTTAGGCTTGCTTTTGTTTGGCCATCTCTTATTTTATAATTAAATGGTAAGCTAGATGATACTTTAAATACTTCTATATCGGTAAAAGGTACTCTACTTTCTAGAGAGAAAGCCATAGTCATTTTATCTACTATATTAAAGATATTATTAGTTAGCCAATATTTTATATCTATAACTAACATTTTATTTAATTTATTATAGTCTTTATATTCTTCATAAGTATCTTTTAAGATATCTTTGTTTTTGATATAGGTATCAAAATTTAAGACATAAGGTATTTCATCATCATAGAAATTTCTATTTATACTTATATATGATTCTTCTAAAGATAATCCTCTTCTAATTAAATAATTAGTATATTTATTTTTAGGTAGATGTTTACAGATACTTGCTATAAACCTTCTTATAGGTAGTGGTAATTTAGTATAGATATTATCATCATAACTATTATATCCTCCAAAGAATTCATCAGCACCTTCTCCTGATAATACTACTTTTAAGTTTTTGCTAGCTAATTTAGATAAAAAGTATACAGCTACGGAACTAGCATCTGTTACTGGTTCATCTAAATAGTAATAAACATAAGGTAGAGCCTTTATATAATCTTCTTTACTTATTTTATCAGATAAATTTTTAATACCTAATCTTTCTGCTAAATCTTTGGCATAATCTATTTCATTATATCTTTCTATATCATAACCTACTGTAAATGTTTTATCCGGTTTAGATAAAGATACTAAGTATGATGAGTCTATTCCACTAGATAAGAATGAACCTACTTCTACATCGCTAACTAGATGGTGTTTAACACTATCTTTCATAACATTTTCTATTTCATCTACCATGGTTTCATATGATTTATCAGTACTATTAAATTCTAGTTTAAAATATCTTTCTATTTTTATATCATTAGTTTTTACATCTACTGTCATATAATTACCTGCAGGTAATCTATATACTCCTTTAAAGAAGGTTTCTTCTGTTGGAGTAAAACTAAATGTTAAGTATGCTCCTAATAGATCTTTATTTAATTCTTTATTAAATTTTGGATATTCTAAGAAGGCTTTTATTTCTGATGAGAATAATATTACTTCATCATCTTTATAATAATATAATGGTTTTTGCCCAAAGTGATCTCTTGCTATAAATAGTTCTTCTTTATTTTTATCATATAGGATAAAAGCAAACATTCCTCTTAATTTATTTAAGATATCTTTACCCCATTTTTCATAACCATGGACTATTACTTCGGTATCAGTATTGGTTTTAAATTTATATTCTGATAATTCTTCTTTTATTTCTTTATAATTATATATTTCTCCATTATAGACTATAACTATACTTTTATCTTCGTTATAGATAGGTTGATTACCTGTATCAGTAATATCTATTATAGATAGTCTTTTATGCCCTAATGATACATATTCTGAATTAAATGTGCCTTCGGCATCAGGACCTCTATGATTTAATCTTTTATTCATATTTTTAATAATATCTAATTTATCTTTTTTCTTACTTACTATTCCATTAATTCCACACATATATTTACCACCTTTATATTTAGTATACCATTATATGGATAAATTATCAAAGGAAAAAAGTATTAACTATATTATAGTTAACACTTTTTATGTATATTTATTCAGATAACATATTACATACTAAATTGCTTATTTCTGTTGGATTATCTAGAGGTAATCCTTCTATTAATTTAGCTTGAGCATAAAGTACTTTGGTATAATCTTTTAATTTATCTTTATCACTATTATATAATCTTTTTAGTTTGTTGGCGATAGGATGGTCTTCATTTACTTCCATTATTAATTTAGCTTGTACTGTTTGATCATTTGGCATAGCATTGATTACTTTTTGCATTTCTATAGAAATGTCTCCTTCACTAATTAAGCATACAGGATGATTTTTAAGCTTATTAGTAAATCTAATAGCTTCTACTTTATTATTTAGAGATTCTTTCATTAGAGATAGCATTTCTTTATATTTTTCATTTACTTTATTAATTTGTTCTTTTTCTTCTTCGGAAGATAAATCTAATTTTGAATCACTAACATTTGTTAATTTTTTATCATTGTAAGTAGTTAATACTTGCATTACAAATTCATCTACATAATCAGTTAAATATAGTATTTCATAACCTTTATCTTTTACTTGTTCTACTTGTGGTAACATATCTATTTTATCTACTGATTCTCCACTAGCATAATAGATGCTATCTTGATTTTCTTTCATACGACTAACATACTCTGATAATGTTACTAATTTCTTTTCAGTAGATGAATAAAACATTAATAAATCTTTTAGTTCATCTTTATGCATACCAAAATTATCATAAACTCCAAATTTTAATTGTCTTCCAAAGGTTTCAAAAATACTTACATATTTTTCTCTATCGTTTTTAAGTAAATTTTCTAATTCTTTTTTTATTTTTCCTTCTATTGATTTGGCTATTACTCTTAATTGAGCATCTTGTTGTAATATTTCTCTTGATATATTTAAAGATATATCTTGACTATCTACTAGTCCTTTTACGAAACTATAATAATCTGGTAGTAAGTCTGAACATTTATCCATTATAAGTACTCCATTAGAATATAGGTTTAATCCTTTTTCATATTCTTTTGTATAAAAATCATATGGAGTATGACTAGGTATAAATAATAAGGCGTTATAGCTGCATTTTCCTTCTACATTAGTATGGATAATATCTGCTGGTTTATCATAATCAAAGAATTTTTCTGTATAGAAATTATTATAATCTTCTTCTTTTATTTCACTCTTATTCTTTTTCCATAGAGGTATCATAGTATTTATAGTTTCTATTTCTTTAACACTTTCATATTCACTATCGCTACCTTCTTTTAAGTGGTTATGAGTAACTTCCATTTTTATTGGATATGTTATATAATCAGAATATTTTTTTATTAATCCTTGAATTTTATAATCTTCTAAGTATTCAGAATATTTTTCGTTATCATCATCTTCTTTTATAGTTAGAGTTATAGTTGTACCATAACTATCTCTTTTAGATTTAGTTATTTCATATCCTTCTACTCCAGTTGATACCCACTTATAGGCTTCATCAGAATTATAAGCTTTACTTACTACTTCTACTTTACTACTTACCATGAAGGCTGAATAGAATCCTACTCCAAATTGCCCAATAATATCAATATCTTTTTTATGTTCGTTGGCTTCTTTAAAAGCAAGTGACCCAGATTTGGCAATAGTACCTAAGTTAGTCTCTAATTCTTCTTTAGTCATACCACAACCATTATCACTAATAGTTAATGTTTTTTTATCTTTATCAATACTAATATCTATAGATAAATCATCTCTATCAACGCTCATCTTACTATCTGTTAAAGACATATAATATAATTTATCTATAGCATCACTACTATTAGATATTAATTCTCTTAAGAATATATCTTTATTGGTATAAATTGAATTTACCATTAAATCTAATAATTTTTTTGATTCTGCTTTAAATTGTTTTGTTGCCATTTATTAATCATCTTCTTTCTTACAATTAAAAGTCTATCACTTATTTTAGCAATTGTCAATTATAATTGCTAAAATAATATATAAAAAATAAGTAATATTATTATTACTTATTATTTCTCATAGTGGGTCCACATTCTTATTATATGTATTTCTCTTTTCTTTTCATCTATCTCATACACTATTCTATGTTGTCTATTAATTCTTCTTGAATATAATCCAGTTAAATCTCCTAATAATTTTTCATACGAAGGAGGATAGCAAAAAGGATCATTGATCATTAATACTAGAATATCTTTACATTTTTTATCTATTCCTGCTCCTTTTAATTTTTCTTTATCCTTAACTGCTTGTTTAGAAAATTTTATTATATATTTATTACCATTCTTCATTAGGATCAAACTCCTCAGCTTCAGACCAATTTTGAGTTTTCTTTATTGTGGTTATATCATCTACTAAGCCAGGAATACTAGATAAGTATAAAGTTTCTTCAATATTCTTCCATTCATCTTCAGAAATTAAGACTGCATTACCTCCTCTATTATTTACAATAGTAATAGGGTTAAATCCAACATTAACATCTGCTACTAATTGAAATAGATTTTGTCTTGCATTAGTTATATTAATGGTACTCATCTTTTCACCTCTCTTAAATTATAACGTACTTTTTTACGTACGTCAAGTATTTATCTTTCTTTTTTATTATATGTTATAATTTATTTTTTATAATTATTAATTATATCTATCTATTAACATATCTTTTAGAGTAGTTCTTCTATTATCTACATAATTATTTCTAATGCCATAGATAAAAGATTGTCTATCTCCTACTAAGATTAGTGATTTTTTAGCTCTTGTTACAGCTGTATATAATAATTTATTATACATCATTCTATTAAAATTATTTACTAGTGGCATAATAACCATTTTAAATTCACTACCTTGTGCTTTATGAACACTAATAGCATAGCCATGTCTTATATTTATAAATTTATCTGGGGTATATGTTACTTTGTTGTTATCATCATATTCTACTATTATTTCATTCTTTTTAGAATTAGATACTCTACTTGATAAGATATCAGTAATATAACCTATATCTCCATTATAAACTGAATTATCATTATCATTTACTAATTGTAATATTTTATCCCCTATTCTATATGTTATATCTCCTACTTGTAATTCATTTTTATCCTTTGATGGTGGATTAAATAATCTTTGTAAGACTTTATTTAAATTATCGATACCGTTTAAAGATTTATACATAGGAGCTAGTACTTGAATATCTTTATCATTATAATCTTTATCTATTGCTTTTTTAACTATATTTTCTATAGTCATTAATACTTGTTCGTTAGGACATTCTACAAAGTTATAATCATCTTTTTTCATAATAAAGTTTTCTGATAATTCTTGATTTTTTATTTCGTTAGCTAAAACTGATATATATGATTCTTCATTTTGTCTATATAAATAATCTAGATATACTACATCTAACATATTTGAATCTATTATATCTTTTAAGACTTGGCCTTGGCTAACACTTGGTAGTTGGTAATAATCTCCTACCAATATTAGTTTTGCATCTCTTCTTATTCCTTTTAATAAAGCTTCCATTAATAATGTATCTAACATACTTACTTCATCTACTATTATATATTTTTCGGGATTAGGGTTATATTCATCGATACTAAACATATTTCTTTCCTTATCCCATCCTAGGTATCTATGAATAGTAGATGCTGGTAAGTTGGTTGTTTCCATCATTCTTTTACTAGCTCTTCCTGTTGGTGCAAGTAAGGCTATATCTTCAACTTTTGCTTTAAAAATAGTTTGAAATAAACTTACTATAGCTTTTATAATTGTAGTTTTACCGGTACCAGGTCCTCCTGTTATAATAGTTAAATTATTATTAATAGCTTTCTTAATAGCTTCTTTTTGAGTATCATCATATATAATATTATTCTTTTTTTCTAATTCTTCTATTTTTTCATCTAATTTTGGTAATTTTCTATTTTCAATATCGTTTAAGAAACATAATCTATCTATTATATACTCTTCAGCTTCATAGAATTCTTTTAAATAGTATTTATCTTCTTTAATAATAATTCTATTCTTAGTATTTAATTTTAATATTATATAATTTATAGTTTCACTATCTAGATCTTTTATTTCATTAATCATATAATTATATATGTCTTCAAATAATAAATAAGTATCACCAGTATTAAAAGTTAGATCATTAAACATATGTATAATTAATGCTTCTAATCTTCTTTCATCTTTATCTTCAATATTTAATTTCTTGGCGATAATATCAATATTAGTAAAACTATATCCAAAGTCATCTATTAAATTATAGATATTATCATTTATTTTATCTAGGGATTTAGAATCATATTTTTTATAAATAGATAAAGCTTCTTTAGTAGAGAAACCTAAACTAGATAATTCCATCACTATACCACTAGATAATTTATAATTGGATAATATATCGTATATTTTATCTATCTTCTTTATACTTAATCTTGGTATTAATTGTAATTTATCTCTATCATTAATTATAATATCTAGTGTATCTTCTCCGAACATATCAACTATCTTAGTAGCAGTTTTTTCTCCTATTGGAAACAAATCACTACTTAAGAATTCTATTAGTTCATCTTTCTTTGTTGGTAATAATAATTCATATTCTGACACTACGAATTGGCGTCCATATTTAGGATGTTTAGTTATTTCTCCTGTCATTTTGTAGTTGGCTGTTAATTTTAAATCGGCAAAAGTACCAACAAAAAGAATAGTATTAGCACTATTTTCTATATCTGTTTCTTTTATTTTAATATTACCTACTGTATATCCATTCATTTCATTATTATAGATACATCTTGTATAAGTTCCTATAATGTAATTCATAATATCACTCTCTATATAATTATAAATTAAATATTTTATTTTTTATTATAGTTAATATATAGATAACAAAAAAAGAACTATATTGAAGTAGTCAAGGAAAAATAGACACTTTATAAAAAGAACGTTCTTTTAAAACCCTAATTCAAATTTATATTGAATTGGGGTTTTA
>CACXFI010000116.1 GCA_902766875.1 uncultured Erysipelotrichaceae bacterium
CTTTTGTATATATTATTATTTTTATATTATTGGTATTCTTAGATAATATATCTAAGGTAGTTAAATCTATATAGTTATCTATTAATAATAAATAATTTATTAAACTTATCATCATGTTCTATTATTTTATATTCTACTGTTGTTATTCTTTCTATAATATTTCTATTTGTATATAAGAACTTTCTCATAGAAACAAAAGCATCCATTATTCTTATACTTATTTCTTCTGCTACTATTGTTTTTAAAACAGAACTTAGCATAGCTATTCCTTGTTCTGTGAATACATATGGTAAATATTTACTATATTTACCTTGTTCTAATTCTAAGGTTTCGTTTTGAAACCTTAGAATGTTTTTATATTCGTCTTTTGTTAATCTAAACATAAATCTTTCTGGGAATCTGTTTATGTGTCTTTTTACCGCTAAATTTATAGTTTTAGTACCATTCTTGCATTGATATAATTTTGCTAAATCACTATCTAGCATTACTTGTTTTCCTCTTATTTCATATATCATATCTTCAATATTGGATATTTCTATTATTTCATTCATACATTACCTCCTTAAAAATATTATTGTTTATTATATATAAGTTAAATGAATATTATGTCGAAATATATATACTAAAGATATTTATTTTAAATATATTTTATTAGAGGTGTGTTATGTTATTTGGTATTTTAAATTTTATTACTAGTAATTTTATGTTTTTTAAGGGTGCTTATTCTAATAATGTATTTCCTGATCCTTTAACAAAAGAAGAAGAAGATAAATATATTGATTTATGTATAAAGGGAGATAAGGATGCTAGGAATAAGTTAATTGAACATAATTTGAGATTAGTAGCATTTATTGTTAAAAAGTTTGAGACTACTAATCATGATGTTGATGATTTAATAGGTATTGGTACTATTGGGCTTATTAAAGCTGTTGATAGCTATTCTAAGCATAAGAAAGTTAAACTTACTACTTATGCTGCAAAATGTATAGAAAATGAAATACTTATGTATTTTAGATCTGATAAAAAAAATAGTAAGAATATATCTATATATGAAGGGATAAGTTATGATAAGGAAGGAAATGAGATAACGATATTAGATGTATTACAGACTCCTGATCCTAATTTTTTGGATGAGATATATAAAAATGATAATATTATTTTGTTAAGAAAATATTTAAAGTTACTTACTAATAGAGAAAGAGAAATTATTGTTAAAAGATATGGTCTTGATAATCATGATGAAATGACTCAGAAAGAGATAGCTAAGGAACTTGGTATATCAAGAAGTTATGTATCTAGGATTGAGAAAAGAGCTACTACTAAAATACTTAAAGAATTTATTAAAAATGATAAATGATTTGGGTTAAATAACTATACCATATAGTTATATGTACATAGATTATATTGGGTGAATAAAATGAATTATAATTATGATTATGGTAATTATATGATGGGATATCCTAATATGTATAATTATGATAATATGAATTATAAAAGTAATAAAGATAGTGTTACTTTTATGGAAAAGAAAATGGATAACAATTTGGATTTAGTTGATCCATATGTAGGATTAGTACGTGGTAATTTATTTGATAATTTATATGATCCATATAAAAATTATAAAGCAAGAGATATAGATGTTAATAATGAAAGAGATAGTTTATTAGGTCAAATACAAATGTATAAATTTGCTTGTACTGAATTAAATTTATATTTGGATGTATATCCTAATGATGTTAGGGCTTTACAGCTTTTGAGAGAATATGTAAAGGAAGAAAAAGAATTATGTAAGGAATATGAAAAAATGTTTGGTCCTCTTACTTTAGATGGAGTTAATGGTAAAGTATTTAACTGGATAGATAGTCCTTGGCCTTGGGAGGTGTCTAAATAATGTGGAAATATGTTAAAGCTTTAGAATATCCAGTTAATATTAAGAAAAAAGATTTAAGATTGGCTAAATATTTGGTTACACAATATGGTGGATCTAACGGAGAATTGGCTGCAGCTTTAAGATATATGAATCAAAGATATACTATGCCTGATGATAAGGGTAAAGCTTTACTTACTGATATTGCTACTGAAGAACTTGCTCATGTTGAGATTATAGCTACTATGATATATCAGCTTACTAAAGATGCTTCAGTTAAAGAATTAAGAGATGCTGGTTTTGATTTACACTATGCTGAACATGGATTAGATTTATACCCTACTGATACTAATGGAGTTCCTTTTACAGCAGCATATTTTGCTGCGGTAGGAGATCCTGTAGCTAATCTTTCTGAAGATATGGCAGCTGAACAAAAAGCTAGAGCTGTATATGAGAATTTAATTAATTTAACTAATGATCCTGATGTTATTGGGCCATTACTATTCTTAAGGCAAAGAGAGGTTATACATTTTAATAGATTTAAAGCTTTATATGAAGAATATAAAAGAAAAGGATATAAATAAAAATACCTTAAAGGTATTTTTTTTAATGTTAATTAAAAAACTTATTAATATCTAGTTAAATTTTATATGTTTATAATTATTTTATACTCATAAAATTATTATAATTTTTGTATTTATATATTTCCCCTATAATTTTTATGGTAGGAGAAATAAATGAAGAAGAAGTTTTTAAATAAATCAATTAATCTAATTAAAAAGAATAATCCTGATATAGATGATATTAAATTAGAGGAAATTAGATACGGATTAGAGGCTATATATTTAACTGTTACTAAGTTAGTAGTTATATTCTTACTAGCCTATCTTCTTGGTATTACTAAATATGTTATATGGTTATTAATATTCTATAATCTTATTAGAATTAATGCATTTGGTTTACATGCTTCTAAGAGTATATATTGTTTAATATCTTCTTTATCTATGTTTATCGGAGGAGTATATGTATGTAATTATTTAACTATACCATTTATTATAAAAATAATTATATCTATTTTATGTATAATATGTTTATTTAAATATGCTCCTGCTGATACTGAAAAAAGACCTATCATAAATAAGAAAAAGAGAAAAAGATATAAGATACTTAGTACTATTACTGGAATTATATATTTAGTTTTAATTATTATTTTAAAGGATAATTTAATTAGTAATTATATATTGATTGGGATGATTAGTTCTGTTTTGATGATTCATCCATTTGTTTATAGAATATTTAAATTACCTTATGATAATTATAAGAATTATGGTGTTTAATAAATTTAAACATAAATAAGTATAGAAGGAGGTTGTAAGCATGTCTTTTTTAGCTGATTTATTAGCAAAAATAGGAGCTGGTGTTGCTAGTGCTGGTACTCAAGGATGTTGGGTTCTTGTTGCAGATGAACCTAAAATGCCTAAAAGCTTAATAGAGAAATAGAATTAAATTAACATTAAAATACTACATAATAAAAAAATCTACACTATTTTGTAGATTTTTTTATTATTAGTTTTTGAATATACAAATTATTTGTTACTTCTTTGCTTGAAATAAATTTATTAGTACTATTTAAGATATTATTTGCGAGTAATAAGCCATGCCCTCTGTTTTTCCCTTTAGTTGACTTATTATTAGTACTTATTTTATCTTTATTGTTTTTATAACTATTTGAAATAATAATTTCTACATCACTTGATATAGCATATATTTCAATTCCTAATTTTTTATCTTTAGATTCAAAACTTCCTTCAATAGCGTTATCTAGGTATATTCCTATTAGTCTTCCTAATTGTTTAAATTCATTAGTTGATAAATTATAAAGAAGAGAATTTTCTACTTTTTTGCTAACATTAATAGATACTTTTATATTTTTATTCTCGGCTTCTTTAGTTTTGAAATAAAATAAAGCTTTTAAACCATTAGCAGGTAAATATTGAAATTTGGCATAGTGTTCTTGAGACACTTCTATCTTTTCATCTAGAATGCTATCTATATAATTAATAACTTTATAATCTTTTTCTTTATCATATATTTTGGATTTAATAGTTAATAATTGATTTTTAGTTTCATGTCTTTGAATTCTTTCTTTTTCTATTTCTGCTTCATAAGTTTTCATAAACTCCAATAATCTATCATATTTTAAACTAATTTGTGTATTTATTATAAATTGTTTTATTAACATGAATAAAATTATAAGAAAAATTATTATTATTCCTACATTAATATAAAAATTATAATTTATAGTTATGTCATCAAATGCTTGATGGAAAAAGAACAATATACATACTAAAGTTAATGCTACCATAAAAATTAATTTTTTATTTGAATTTAATTCATATTCTATTATTTTTTTTATTAATTTTTTTAAAAGTATTGCAATAAATATTGTAATAATATAAACAAGCATGTTTATTACTATACTACCGGCATATATTTCATAAAAATCTGTTTTTCCTATATTTAGTATAAAAACAAATGTTATTACTACTATGGAATCTGCTAGCATCAATAATAATAAATATAGAAACACTAGTAATATTGTCTTCCAATAATCTATTTTATATAAGCTTGTTATAGCGATGCAATATAAAATACAATAGAAAATCGTTTTGCTTGTTCCTTCTAAATTGTTTTGTATTATAAATGTCAAAATAATAAACAATACTATCAATACTATTGATTTTATTTTGGAAACCTGGATATTTCTTTTTAATACTATTTTTACAAATAAAATTGGGGTTAGAATAGTTAATAAACCACTTGCTATATAACTAATAATTTCTAACATATTCTTTTATACCCTTTCTATTTCTGTTTGATAATAAATCTGTTTTATCTCCATTTTTGAAAGTTATTATAT
Organism: uncultured Erysipelotrichaceae bacterium; assembly: GCA_902766875.1. GTDB lineage: Bacteria > Bacillota_I > Bacilli_A > RF39 > UBA660 > RUG11215. The sequence goes on from CACXFI010000116.1 coordinate 4,788, forward strand.
TATTTATAGTGTCAATATGTTTTATTTTAGTTACATTTACAATACATGCTTTATGTGATTTATAGAAATCTTTACCTAATTCAGATTTTATATGATTTATAGTATCATATATTTTATATTCTTCTCCAGACTCAGTTATAATTAAACATAATCTTTTATCTGGTATTTTTTCTATATATAGAATATCACTATATTTAATTCTGTAAGTATTTCTTTTATATTTAAATGTAAAAAATTGATTTTCACTAATTTTATTTAGAATGACATTGATTGTATCATTTAATCTATAATAACTTAACCTGTTTTTAGGTATATAGTCTAATGCTAATAATCTAGAATAAAAAATATCATCTTTAAATTCTTTATGAGCAGTTAGAAATACTATTATACTATTCCAATCGGTTTCTCTTATTTCAGATGCTATTTCTAGTCCAGAAGCTTCTGGTAGTTCTACATCTAATATGTATATTTTTTGATCACTGGAATCATTTATTAACCTTTTTAATTCTTTATTGTACCCACTAAATTTGTATATTTTATAATCAAAATTATAATTCATCATCACTTTGTTTAATGATATTGTAATTTCGTTTAAGTGATTAGGGTTGTCTTCACATACAATAAATTTTAACATAATCTCATCCTTGTCTAATAAATATATTATACCATTTTATAACATTAATTTTTGGTAATAAATTTACCAAAACTATTTATATGAAAGAAAATTGAAATTTTAATTGCTTAAAATTTCAATAGCTTTTTGTAATTGACTATCATTTTCCTCAGTAGGATTTTTGTAATATTCTTCTTTTTGCTCTACCTCATCTGTTGGCTCTAATCCTACTTTATTTACCCAATTTCCTTTTGGCGTTAACCATTTTTTAGTTGTGTATTTTACAATGCTTCCATCTTTCATTGTCATAGTTTCTTGAACTGTTCCTTTACCATAAGTGTTAGTCCCTACTACGTAGCTTCCATATGTTTCTTTTAGAGCACTGGCTAAGATTTCAGAAGCTGAAGCACTTCCTTTGTTAGTTAGTACTGCTATTTTATAGTCTCTATGTGTTTTAGTTGTATCTTTTATTTTTTCTTTTTTACCATTTGTTTCTAATTGATAAACAATTTCTCCTTTTTTTAGGAATAAATCTGTTATATCAGTTACGCAATCTAGGTATCCACCACCATTATTTCTTACATCTATAATTAGGCTATCTATTTTATCTTTTTCTAATTTTTTTAATTTTGTTTCAAATTGTTCTTTTGTTACTGATGAAAAGGTAGATATTTCTATATAACCTATTTTTTTATCGTTTTTTTCATATGTTTTAGATGATACTGATGGTATTTCAACTTTTTCTCTATTAATAGTTATTTCTTTTTCTTCGTTATCTCTTTTTACTGTTAATACTACTGTTTTATTCTTATTGGTTTTAATATAATTAGCTAGATCTGAACTATTTTTTCCAGTATAATCTTCTTTATCTACCTTAATTATAATATCTCCTACTTGTAAATCTGATTTAGCAGCTGGAGTATTTTCAAAGATACTATATACTTTTATGTTATTGTTTTCATCTGTTGTTACGGAACAACCTATTCCTTCATATTCACCAGTAATTATTTCTTCAAAGGCTTCTGTTTCTTCTTTATCCATATAAATAGTATAGTCATCACCTACACTATAATACATACCTTTTATAGCAGAATTTATTAATTCTTGTTTATCTATTTTACCATAATATTTTTCTGTTAGAGTATTATAGGATTTTACAAAATCTTTTAAATCTATACATAATGTAATTATGTTTTTTCCACCAGTTATAAACATAAAGCAAAATAAACATGATACGAAACCAAATACTATAGAAGTAATGGTTATTAATAATATATCTTTATTTGTGTATTTTTCTTCTTTTGAGAAAAACTTTTTTAATTTATTAGTCTTTGTTTTGCTTTTTGACTTTGAAATATTCTTTTTATTTTTAATATCTTTTTTAGATTTATTTTCTTCTTTTTCTTTCTTTTTCATAATATCACCACACTATTTAAGTCTATCATACTAAAAGACAATAAACAATCTTTTTTTTTATTTATTATATTATATTTTTGTAAAATGGTAATTATTTTTTTTAATTTATTCATAATAATTATAGGTGATTTTATGGATGTTAATAAAATTGTTGGAAGAATAAAAAAAGATACTAATAATGTTAGTGATATTACTTATAGAATTAAATATGTTAATAAAAAGAAATTATATATTATTTATAACGAGGCTTTAACTAGTAGTGATAAGATTAGTGATTTTATTATGAGAAGTTTGGATTATATTGATAATAAATATGATAGTAATATAGATTTAATTAATGTTATTCTTAATGAAATTAGTAATTTTAAGATTAAGACTATTAATACTTATCAGGATATTTGTTATTATTTGAATTATGGATTTACTATTATTCTTATAGATGGTTATTCTAAATATTTAGTGTTAGAAACGAAAAGAAATTTGGCTAGAGGAATTAGTACACCTACTACAGAAAATAGTGTTAGAGGAGCACTAGATTCTTTTGTTGAAGATTATCAAACTAATATTGGACTTATTAGAAGGCGTATTAAGAGTAATGATTTATGGTTTAATAATATAGAAGTCGGAAGATATACTAAGACTATTGTATCTGTTATATATATTAATGGGATATGTAATAATAATTTGGTTAAGAGGGTAAATAATTTAATTAATAGAATCGATATAGATGGAATTATTGATAGTGGGACCATTAAAAATTTAATTCAGAAAGAGAACAAAAGTGTTTTTCCTACTATTTTATCTACGGAAAGGCCTGATAAGGTATGTCAATATTTACTTGAAGGCAAAGTTATTATAATGGTTGATACTTGCCCTTTTTGTTTGATATTGCCAGCTGACTTTAATGATTTTTTTGTAAATAGTGAAGATAACTTTGGTAATAGTATTAATATTTCTTTAACGAGAATAGTAAGATATGTAGCTTTTTTTATATCGATGATTACTCCTTCTATTTATATAGCAGTTACCACTTTTAATTATGAAATGTTACCTACTGACTTACTTGTTAATATAGCTGCTCAAAGAGATAATGTCCCTTTTTCAGCTTTTTTTGAAGCTCTTATTATGATGGCATCTTTTGAAATACTAAGAGAAAGTGATCTTAGGAAACCTAGTTTTGCTAGTAGTGCTCTATCGATAGTTGGAGCTTTAATATTAGGAGAAGCTGCTGTTAATGCCGGATTAGTATCTCCTATTATGATTATTGTTATAGCGATTACTTCAATTTCAGCTTTAGTTTTTTCTGAGTTAGAAATGATTAATGGGCTTAGGTGGTATCGATTATTATTTATGATAGGAGCTGCCTTTTTAGGTATATTTGGGGTTGTATTGGTTTTTATCTATTTTATTATAAAATTTTCTAGTCTTCTTTCTTTTGGTATTCCCTACTCTAGTCCTTTTTCTCCTACTGATATAGCTGGTATTAAGAATAGTTTTATTAAATTTCCTACTAAGATGTTAGACAAAAGGCGAAAATATTTGACTAATAATAGAGTTAAACTTAGAGATAGTGAATAGATATAATTATTTAATTCATAATATTTATAGATAGGTGATTATATGAAGAAAATATTATTAGTTATTATTATTTTATTTATTACAGGTTGTAATTATAGAGAACTTAATGATATAGCTGTTGTTACTGCTATTAGTGTAGATAGGGATAAAGATGGTTATAAAACTATAGTTCAGGTTATTAATCCTACTAAAGAACAAGATTCTACTTCTTCTGGTGAGCCTGATTTTATTACTTATACTAGTACTGGTAAGACTTTACAAGAATCATTTAGGAAAGTTATGTTAGAGTCTCCTAGGAAAATATACGGCTCTCAAATGCAACTTTTAATTATTGGGGAAGAGTTGGCTAGAGATGGAATTGGTGATATTTTGGATTTTTTCTTTAGAGATCCAGAGATAAGATTTAATTTTAATGTGGTTGTTGAAAAGAAAAATAGTGATAATAAGGCTATTAAGACACTTACAGTATTAGATAATTTATCTTCTAGTAATATTATGGATAGTATTAAGAATGCTTCTAATTATATTGGTAATAGTATTGATGTTACATTTGAAGATTTAATGAATATGTATTTATATGATAATTTAGAAATAGTTCTTCCTAGTATATATGCTACTGGTAATGATAATTATAATAATGATAGTAATTTATCTAGTACAAGTAATTATTCTAAGGTTATAGTTAGTAATTTAAGTATTTTTAAGGATGATAAATTACAAGGATATTTAACTTTTAATGAGAGTATTGGATATAATTTTATTACTGATAATATAAAAGATACATTAGTTAGTTTTGAATGTGATAATGGAAGATATTTAGTTAGTGAAATTATTAATAATAATAGTGATATTGAGACTGATGTTATAGGTAGAAAGATAATAGTTACTATTCATGGTAATGCATCTATTAATGAGAATAATTGTGATTATAATTTAAAAGAGTCTAGTGAGATAGAAACTATTAACAAGATGGTTAATAATAAAATAGAAGAGTTAGTTTCTAACTCTGCTAATAGCATAAGAAATAAATATAATAGTGATATATTTGGGTTTAGAGATTTATTTTATAAAAAAGATTATAAGGAATATAATAATATTAAGAGTGTTTGGTATGAAGATGTATTTAATGATATTGAAGTAGAAGTTAAATCTGATATTAAACTTGTGGAAAAAGGTAATATTGTAGGTGGAATTCATGACCAATAATAAGATTAGTTCTTTGCAAGTGGGAGTTATTCTTAGTTTTATTATATTATCTACTACTTCTTGGATTGGTCTTACTGATATTATAGAAATAGCTGGAAGAGATGCTTATATTAGTGTTATAGTAGCTTTTATTTTAGGAATTATTTCTTTAATTATGATATTACTTATTAATGATAAGGATAATAAGTTTAATATAAAGAAACTTATTTTAAAGATATTTGGTAAATATATAGGTACTTTTATTAATATGGTTATAGATATAATTATGATAATTATTGGGATAGTTACATTATATGGGTTAAGTAATTTTATTATTTCTCAATTTTTATCAGATACTAATATTATTTATATTTATATATCTATTAGTATATTAGTTATATATTGTGTATCTAAGGGTATAGATGTAATAGCTAGAAGTAGTGTTATCTTATTATTTTTTAGTATTATTTTATTTTTAATTGGAAATATATCTTTAATAGAAGAAATAAATTTAGATTATTTAAAACCAGTATTAGAATATGGTATTAAGTATCCTGTATTGGGAGGTATTATATTATTTTTAACTAATATAGTACCTATATATATAATTTTAATTATACCTAGAAATATGATTAGTGATAAAGAAAGTTATAGTAAATATATAATATTTTTTTATATATTTAGTATGGTTAGTATATTTATAACTACTTTTATTACTATATCTTCTATGGGTATTAATTTAGCTAGGATGTATGAATACCCTGAATATATTATATTAAAGAGAATTAGTTTATTTGGTTTTTTAGATAGAATTGAAAACATTATATGTATTCAATGGATATTTAGAGGTTTTATTATGTTATGTATGATTATTTATTATGTATCTAATAATGTTAAAAAGAATAGTTCTATGATATTTAGAATTATTGTTATGGGTATTATTATATTTATTAATTTAATATATTTTAAAAATAATACTATGTATGGTGAATTTATATTAAATATATATCCATTTATTAATCTTAGTTTATTTATGATATTTATAATTATTGGAATAAGAAAAAGAATAGTTTATAATGAATAACTATTCTTTTTATAATCTATTTATTTATATTCATTTTTTTGTTTATAAAGCTTATTGCTGATTTAGAGTTTATTTTATATAAGAATCTTAAGAATTTAGCATCACTTCCTAAAAATAATTTAAACTTATTTTTTTCTATTCCATCTATTATTTGATATGCTGCTACATCTGGTTCTAACATTTTAAAGTTACTTTCTTCTTTGGTAGTATTTATTTCTACATTAGAATTAGTTGTTATATTTGTATTCATAGCACCTGGTAATACTATCATGACTCTAACATTAGTTTTTTCTAATTCAGCATATAATCCTTCTGTAAATATTTTTAAAGCAGCTTTAGAGGCTCCATAGATAGTTTGTCCTGGGAAAGGGAAAAATCCTCCCATACTAGATACATTAACTATATATTGTTCACTTCTATCTTTAGTTAAATCTTCCATAAAATATCTAATTAAATTAACTGGTCCAAAGAAGTTTACATTCATTACTTTATTGATAGTAGCATCATCTAATTTTTCTACTTTAACAAATGGTTGAATAATACCAGCATTATTAATTATTATATCTACATCACTATAATCTTTTTTATACTCTTCTCTAAATTTTTTTATAGAATCATTACTACCCATATCAACAACATATGTTTTTAATTTAGTTGAATTTATTTCTTCTTCTAATTTTTTTAGATTATCTTTATTGATATCTATAGCTGCTACATTACATCCTTTTTGTAATAATTGTTTGGTTAATTCTTTTCCTACTCCACTAGCTGCTCCTGTTACTATAGCATTTTTTCTTTTTATATTCATTAAACATTCCTCCATATTCTATATAAATTATAGATTATTTAAGATTAACATTCAACAAATATGTTGTAACTTTACACTGTTATAGACATAAATATTATTATTTTATAAAATTAATAATGGCATCTATTGTTTTTTGTTGTTGTTCTTCTCTTGTAATTGTTGCTTTATTATCTTTTTTTTGATTTCCATAATTCCCAAATTGAGCATGATTAGCTCCTTCTATAATTATTTCTTGTGTTAAATCATTCCAATATTTTTTGTTTTCATTATATTTTTCTAAATCGAGTACTCCATCATTTGTTCCATAGATTGATAATACTTTGATATTATTATTTATTTTTTTATTTGGATAAGCCGCTAAAAGAATTAATCCTGATAATTTATCATTTTTGCTTAAATACATACTAGCAGTAGCTCCTCCTAGAGAATGACCTCCTATATACCAATTTTGATATTGGTAATTATTTATAACTCTATTAGCAGCATTTATATTTATAATAGCTAGATTAAAAGGCATATCTATTAGAAGGCAATCTATTCCATTTTCTGATAATTTATTTAATAAGGGAGCATATGATTCTTTTTTTACTTTTCCTCCAGGATAAAAGATAAAAATATCATTAGTACCTGGTCCATCAAAATAATAGTCTTTATCTATCTTTTCTACTTTTACAAGATTATTACTTTTTAAATATATATTTACATCACTTGTGGGTTTATAATAATCGTTTAGATATAAATAGATTGGTAAAATAATTATTAATATTGTTATGGGCATTATTATTTTTTTCTTAGATTTCATCTTTTCACTACCTTTTTTTATTAAATCATTGCATTCTATTTATTATCAATTATATTGTATGATTCATCTATTAGTTTTGTTATTTCTTTATCAGTTAGAGTATCATCTAAAATAATAGTAATCCAACTTTTTTTATTCATATGATAAGCTTTATAATATCCTTTTTTATTTATTAAATTAGATATAGTTTCTTCTTCTAATTTGACATTAATTATTTCTATTTCTCCAGTTTTATTGTCTATTTTAGATTTATCTATATTCATAACAATAGCATACCATTTATTATTATTTTTATTTCTAAATATTCCACAGCCTGGGTATTTATCCCATAAGAATTCTGGGTTATCTTTATATTTATTTATAATGTATTTAGTAATTCTATTTGTTTGTTTAAAAATAAATTCTTCTGTATTAAAGCACTTATTCTTAATATCTATTAATATATCTTTATATGAATTTCTTACTTTATTAACAAACGACCCATCTTGAGATTTTATTCTAATATTTAAATATTCTTCATTTAGTGATAAATCTATTACTTTACCTTTTACTTTTCCTTCTTTATCAATATTAATTATGGCTTTAAATTCATTATTTAGAAATTCTTTTTCGTAGGTATAATTATCTTTTGTTTCTATAAAACCATATTCTTTAACTTTTTTAAAATTAACATTAGATTTTTTAAAAATTTCTTCTTCTAAGTTCATATTATTTCCTATAATTAATGTTTATGATTATGAGGTTCAGTATGACCTGATAATCCATATTTATGTGAAATTGGATCTTCAAAGATAAAGTTTTTTAATGGTTGATAAGTTAAAAACGTGTAAGAAGCTAGTTCTAATACTAATAGAATAGTACTTAAATATGTATAAATAAATGGTAATGGGTTTGAATTTATAAAATAATAGAATACTAATTGAGATGTTATAACTGTTGTATAAAAGCATATAACATCTATCCATAGAATTGATTTTTTTGTAAAATATGTATAGATATAAAATAATGTTGGTATTAATAGAATTATGGTTAAAAA
>CACXFI010000117.1 GCA_902766875.1 uncultured Erysipelotrichaceae bacterium
TAAAGATAAATATTATTGTGATACTCTAGAAGAAGCTGTTAAGACTGCTATTAAAGTAACAGAAAAAGATAGTATTTGCCTAATGTCCCCAGCAGCTCCTAGTTATGAATATTTTAAGAATTATAAAGAAAAATCAGATAAATATAAAGAATATATAGAAAAATACGCAAAATAGAAACGAGGAAGAAAAATGTTAGACATAAAATTTATAAGAGAAAATCCTGATTTAGTCAAAGAAAATATAAAAAAGAAATTCCAGGATAAAAAATTACCTCTAGTCGAAGAAGTAATAACATTAGATAAAAAAATAAGAGAACTAAAACAAGAAGGAGATATCCTAAGACAAGAAAGAAATACTAATAGTGATAATATAGGATCTCTAATGAGAGAAAAAAAGAAAGAATTAGCAGATAAATTAAAAGAAAAAGTAGTAGAAATAAATAATAAATTAGTTAGTATTGAAAAGGAAGAAGAAGAATTATCTCAAGAATTAAAAAAGAAAATGATGTTAATTCCTAATATGATAGCAAACGATGTTCCAATTGGAGAAGATGATTCTAAGAATGTTGACGAAAAACATTTTGGGGAACCAGTAGTACCAGATTATGAAATACCATATCATGCTGATATTATGGCTAGTTTTAATGGGCTAGATAAAGAATCAGCAGCTAGAGTAAGCGGTAATGGTTTCTATTATTTAGTAGGAGATATAGCCAGATTACACTCTGCAGTCCTAGCCTATGCAAGAGATTTCATGATAGATAAAGGATTTACTTATTGTATTCCACCATTCATGATTAGAAGTGATGCTGTAGATGGAGTAATGTCATTCGAAGAAAAAGAAGATATGATGTATAAAATAGAAGGTGAAGACTTATATCTAATAGGAACTAGTGAACACTCTATGATAGCCAGATTCAAAGACCAAATCTTAAAAGAAAAAGAATTACCAATAACTATGACTTCATATTCACCATGCTTTAGAAAAGAAGTAGGAGCTCATGGTATTGAAGAAAGAGGAATATATCGAATTCATCAGTTTGAAAAACAAGAAATGATTGTTATATGTAAACCTGAAGATAGTGAAGAATGGTATAACAAAATGTGGAATTATACCGTAGAACTATTTAGATCATTAGACATCCCAGTAAGAAAATTAGTATGTTGTTCTGGAGATTTAGCTGATTTAAAATATAAATCATGTGATATAGAAGCTTGGAGCCCAAGACAAAAGAAATATTTTGAAGTAGGATCATGTTCTAACTTAACAGATGCCCAAGCCAGAAGACTTGCTATTAGATATAAAAAAGAAAATGGAGATAAAGAATTTGCTCATACTCTAAATAATACCGTAATAGCACCACCTAGAATGCTAATAGCCTTCTTAGAAAACAACCTACAAAAAGATGGTTCAGTCTTAATACCAAAACAATTACAACCATATATGGGTGGAAAAGAAAAGTTAATACCAAATAAATAGTCGAATTATTCGACTATTTATTTTATATTGATAAATAAAACAAAATATGATATCTTTGATATAGAGTAGATAACTTGCTATTTATACAAAATTTTGATATAATTATAAAGCTTTTAATACTTATATTATTAAAGAAAGGAGAGATTATATTGAGTAAAATTAAATTATATGCTCTAGGTGGATTAAATGAAAACGGTAAAAACATGTATTGCATAGAAGCAGATAAAGATATATATGTGATTGATGCAGGTTTACAATATGCCGATGAATCTACCTTAGGAATAGATTATATGATACCAAACATAAATTATTTAAAAAATAATGTTAAAAGGATAAAAGGTATTTTCTTAACTCATGGTCACTATGAAAATGTAGGTGCCTTAACAGATATAATTGAAGATTTGCCAAACGTTAAAGTATATGGATCTAAATTCACTATCGATATAGTAAAAAAAGAACTAGAAGAATATAAAATAAATAGTAAATGCTTAGTAGAATTAAAACCAAATAAAGCCGTAAATTTTGGCAATGTTAAAGTATTTCCAGTATCATTATCTCATTCTATACCGGATAATTTTGGTTATGCCATCTATACTAAAGATGGAGTAATATTCTACGCTTCTGACTTTGTTTTCGATAGCCTTATGAGAGGACCATACCAAACAGATATAGGAAAACTTGCTTATATAGGAAAACAAGGAGTATTATGCCTAATGGCAGAATCTATTTATGCTCCCAATAAAGGACATACAACACCTAATCATAGAATAGCTAACCTAATAAGAGAAACACTAACTAAAAACGAAGGAAGAATTATCTACAATGTTCTAAATTCTCATTTATATCGTATTCAAGAACTATTTGATGAAGTAGCTAAAACCGAAAGAAAAGTAGTAATAATGGGCAAAAGGCTACAAAGCATCATTAATGATGCCATTAAAGATAATTACTTAATAGTAAATAAAAAATGTATAGGAGATTTATCAAATATAAATGATAAAGATGTCGTAATCTTAAATTCTAATGAAAGAGAAAGACCATATTTTACTATATCAAAAATAGTTAATGGCTATGATAAATTTATTAAACTAAAAAGTGATGATACCATCTTTTTAGCAACTCCAGTTTATGAAGGAAGAGAAAAAACATTCTATAAACTATTAGACGATATATCAAAACAAGGAGTTAATATAGTAACTTTATCACCAAAAAAATATCTATCACATCATGCTTCTAGTGAAGACTTAATGATGCTAATAGATCTAATGAATCCTAAATATTATTTCCCAATTAAAGGAGAATACCGAAATCAAGTAGCTAACGCTGAATTAGCAACAAAAGTAGGTATCCCTAATGAAAATATTATTCTAAAAGAAAATGGTGATGTAGCTACTATCAAAAATGGAAAACTATCAGAAGAACCTGAAAAAGTCCCTGTTGGAGTAATATCAATAGATGGAGATAATTCAGATGATATAGGAGAAGTAGTCTTAAAAGATAGAGAAATGTTATCTAATAATGGTATCTTAATAGTATCAGCTACCATAAGCAAAAAAGATAAAACAATTCTAGCTGGACCAGAAATAATGACTAGAGGCTTTATCTATGTAAAAGATAGCACAGAATTAATAAATAACATCAAAAAAATATGTTCTGATATCATCAAAACTAATACTAATGGAAATTATATAGAATATAACAAAATAAAATTATCCATAAGAGATGAAGTAGGTAAATATCTTCTAAATGAAACCGGTAATAAACCAATGATAATATCTGTATTACAAGAAATATAAAAGAACTAAAATGAAGTGATATAATAAAAGTAGACAGATAAAAAAAGAACTGTTTACTTTTTAATTTGTTAAAATATAGTTAGGAGGAATTGTAA
>CACXFI010000118.1 GCA_902766875.1 uncultured Erysipelotrichaceae bacterium
ATAAGAAAATATAACAAATTAAAACTAAATATAAATACTAATTTTGATTTTGATTTCTTAATATCATCCATGCCTAAAACAATAAATAAAGAAAGATTATTTACTAAAGAAAATAAAGAATTAATCTTAGAATTAGCTTTTCTTTATGAAATAGATGCAATGAAAATGCAAAATATCATCAAAGGATGCTTAAATGAAAGGGGAACTATTTCTAAAGATGAATTAAGAAAATCATGCCGTAATTATTACCAATTTGATAATGGTGGCCTTCTTCCTAGTCTAATTGATACTACTCAACCAAATTACTTAAGAAAACCAATTGGAGATACCTCTAAAAGAGCTAAAATGATTTATACCTTTGAAACTATATCTCCATATGATTTGTTAAAAAGTAAAAATGGTGGTGCAGAACCAACTAAAAGAGATTTAAGACTAGCAGAAGATTTAATAGTTGATTATAAATTAAAACCAGGTGTTGTAAACGTTTTAATAGATTATACCTTAAAAACTAATAATAACAAATTAAATAGAAACTTTGTTGAAACTATTGCCGGGCAATGGCAAAGATCAAAAATAGAAACAGTAGATGAGGCTATGTCTTTAGCTGAAAAAGAACATAAAAAATATAATAAATCTACTACCAAAGTAACTAAAGAAAGAGTATTAAACGAAAAAACACCAGATTGGTTTGATAAAAATATTGAAAAAGAAAATGCTTCAATAAGTGAAAAGTCTCAAATAGATGAATTGTTAAAGGAGTATAAATAATATGGAAAGTTTAAATAAAGTTTTAAATAATAAATACCATAGTATTGATTATAAGTTAGAAAATGACTTTAACAATTCCTATGAAAATAATAAAACCTTTAAAAAAGTAGTAGATAATATTAAACTACCACATAAAGAATTAAAAAAGTATACTTCTATGTTAGAAGATACATGTAAGGAATTAGATAATTGTAAAAAATGTAAAAACATATTACAATGTAAAAATACTGTAGAAGGATATGTATATTATCCTAATGTTGAAAATGATAATTTAGTCTTTAGTTATGTTCCATGTAAATATAAAAAAGAATTAGATAAACAAAACGAATATAAAAAGAATATCTATTCTTATGACATGCCTAAAGAAATATTAGAAGCATCAATGAAAGATATAGACACAGATGATGCTAATAGATTTGAAACTATCAAATGGATAAAAAAATTTATAGATGATTATAAAAAAGGAGAACCAAGAAAAGGATTATATTTAACAGGAAGCTTTGGGTGCGGTAAAACTTATCTATTATCAGCTATGTTAAATGAATTAGCTAAACTTGATCATAAAGTATCTATAATCTATTATCCAGATTATCTAAGAAGATTAAAAGAATCTTTTAATGATAATAATGAATATGATAGTTTAATAAACAAAATTCAAAAAGTAGAACTATTATTAATAGATGATATCGGAGCAGAAACAACGACTCCTTGGGCTAGAGATGAAGTGTTAGGGACCATATTACAATATAGAATGCAAGAAAAATTACCAACCTTCTTCACTTCTAATTTGAGCCTAAAAGAACTAGAAACTCACTTAAGTGTTTCTAAAGAGGGGATAGAAAAAGTAAAAGCAAGAAGAATAATAGAAAGAATAAAGCAATTAACAGAACAAATAACCATGATAAGTGCTAATAAAAGAAAGTGAGAGATGTATTATGAATAATAATGAAAACAATCTACAAAAAACCTTTAAAGATGAAACAGGCGGTAAATCAACAGTAATAATTGAAGGAGAAAATAAAACTAATCTTCAAAAAGGAAAATACAAAATAGTAGAAAATATAAAAACTGATACTAACAAATATTTAAATAAAAAATCTAAAGGAATACTAACATCAGATATAGGAGTTCATAGTGAAGGCTTTGCTCCAATGATAACTATAGCATCAATACTAGCTATATCAGTGATGGTTTTATTATATGTAATATTTAAATTCTAAGAAACAAATATAATAATATATTTGTTTCTTATCATAAAGGAGGTTATATTATGAATTATGTACCATTACAAGTAAAAACAAGCTATTCACTACTAGAAAGTTTAAATAATATTAAACCTCTTGTAACAAAAGCTAAAGAATTAGGTTACTATGCTCTAGCCATAACCGACCATAACAATATGTTTGGAGTTATGGAATTTTATAACGAATGTAAAAATCAAAATATAAAGCCTATTATTGGTATGGAACTAGATATAGATAATAAAAGAATTATTTTATATGCTAAAAATAATAATGGTTATAAAAACTTAATAAAACTATCTACCATTAAATCAGAAAGAAATTTAACAATTAAAGATTTAACAGATTATAAAGATAATTTAATACTAGTATTACCATATAAATACTATGATGAAACAATATACAATACATATAAAGATAAATATATAGGTTATTCTACTATAACTGAAAAAAACAATATTACTAAACCCAAAGTATTTATAAATGATGTATCTTACCTAGATATAGAAGACTATAAATATTTAGATTATCTATATATGATAAAAGATGGCAAAGTAGTAGGAGAATATGAATTAAATACTCATAAAAATAAATATTTATTAACAACAGAAGAATTAACTCATACCATAGATATAGAAGACTTACATAATGCCCTATATATTATAGATAATTGTAATGTTGATATTACTTATAAAGAAGGATTATTACCTATATATGATACTAGTATTAATGCTTATGAATACTTAAGTAATCTATGTCATAAAGGACTAAAGAAAAGATTAAATAATAATATACCTGATATTTATAAAGAAAGACTAGAACATGAATTAAACGTAATAAATAAAATGGGCTTTTGTAATTATTTCTTAGTAGTATGGGATTATGTAAAATATGCTAAATTTAATAATATCTTAGTAGGACCAGGTAGAGGAAGTGCTGCCGGCAGTTTAGTAAGTTATACTCTAGGTATAACCGATATAGATCCACTAAAATATGGTTTATTATTTGAAAGATTCTTAAACCCAGAACGTGTTACTATGCCCGATATTGATATCGATTTCGATAGTGAAAAAAGAGAACAAGTAATAGATTATGTTACAAATAAATATGGAGAAAAAAAAGTAGCCGGTATTATTACTTTTAATACCTTAGGTGCTAAACAAGTAATAAGAGATGTTGGAAGAGTTTTAAATATATCTCAACCTATTATTGATGATATTGCTAAAAACTTAAAAGATAATTTAAAAGATTCTCTACAAAATACCAATCTAAAAAATTTAATAAACTCTGATAAAGAATTAGAAAAATTATATAAAATATCTCTAAAGTTAGAAGGATTACCAAGACATATATCAGTTCATGCCGCTGGAATAGTTATGAGTAATATCAATTTAGATGAAACTATACCTATCTATAAAAACCAATTAGGGATGTATGTAACAGGCTATTCCATGAACTATTTAGAACCATTAGGTCTATTAAAAATGGATTTCTTAGGCTTATCTAATCTAACTTTAATAAGCGAAGTAATAGATAATATAAGAACCAATGAAAAATTAAATATAACATTCTCTAATATACCACTAGATGATAAAAAAACTCTAGAAATATTTAGACGTGTTGAAACAGATGGAATCTTCCAATTTGAATCTCCTGGTATGAGAAAATTCTTAGAAAAATTACAAGTATCATCATTTGATGATATTGTAGCAGCTTTAGCCTTATTTAGACCAGGGCCTATGGATAATATCGACACCTATATTAGAAGAAAACAAGGTAAAGAAAAAGTTATATATCCACACAAAGATTTAGAACCAATCTTAAAACCAACTTATGGTATCTTAATATACCAAGAACAGATAATGCAAGTAGCCGTAACTCTAGCCGGTTATACTTTTGGCGAAGCAGACATCTTAAGAAGAGCTATGTCTAAGAAAAAAGAATCTATTTTATTAGCAGAAAAACCTAAATTTATAGAAAAATCTATAAAAAAGGGTTACACCAAAGAACTAGCAGAAGAAGTCTATGAATTAATTTTAAAATTTGCTAACTATGGATTTAATAAATCTCATTCTGTAGCCTATGCCATCATAGCTTATAAAATGGCTTTTCTAAAAACATATTTCTTAAATTATTTCTTATCAAGTATCTTAACTAATGTTATAGGTAGTGAATATAAAACTAAAATATATATATCAGAGTCCAGAAATCATAACATCAAAGTATTAAATCCTGATATAAATAAAAGTACTAATAAATACATAGTTGAAAATGGTTCTATATTATGTCCTTTATCTATTATTAAAAATGTCGGAACCATTATAAGTAACGATATTATAAAAGAAAGAGAAAATGGACCATATACTAGTTTTATTGATTTTGTAAAAAGAAACTATAGTACAGGTATTAATAAAAAAACTCTAACTTATCTAATTAAATCAGGATGTTTTGATGAATTAGGATATAATAAAAAAACCCTAATTAATAATCTAGATACCATAATAAATTATGCTGAACTATCTAAAGATACAGGATTAGTCGAATTAGAAGAACCTCTAATAGATAAATATTCTGAATATACTAATGAAGAATTGATAGACAATCAGTTATCAGTATATGGTTTTTACCTTAGTGAACATCCAGTCAGTATCTATAAAAAACCTAATGATATAAATACTAAAGACATAAAAAAATATTTTAATAAAAATATTAATATAATATTATATATAGATAATATTAAAGAAATTTTTACTAAAAATAATGATATAATGGCCTTCATAACAGGAATAGATGAATACAGTAGTATATCTCTAACTATGTTTCCTAAAACTTATAAACAATATAATAATATAAAAAAATATGATGTTATAAAAGTAATAGGTAAAGTAGAAAGAAGATTTGATAAATATCAAATAATAGTAAACAGCTTAAGTATATTAAATAAAGAAACAGAGAAATAAATTTCTCTGTTTTATTATTTAAAAATATTAAATGGATATCTATTAGGTAAATCTAATTCAAAATTTAATACTTCCTTAGTAGTTGGATGAATAAAACTAATAGATTTAGCAAATAAAGCTATATTAGTACCAGGACTAGCTTTTTTATTATATTTCATATCTCCAAC
>CACXFI010000119.1 GCA_902766875.1 uncultured Erysipelotrichaceae bacterium
ATATCTTATGTTACTAGTAATGATACTCAGTATAGGGATATTGCTTTTAAAGTTATTCCTGGTACAGCAAGACTTGCTAATAATGATATACTTATGTATACTGATTATTATAGTTTATTATCTAATAATGATAAGACTATTAAGAATATACGTGATATAAATAATTATAAAATAGGTATAATGAAGAGTGATAGTGAAAGAATTAATTATCACTTGGCTGATGAAAATAATACTTATGTTGAATATGATAACATAGATGACTTAGTTAAAGATTTATCTGGTGATAGTATAGAATATATTATTTTACCTACAAATCAATATATAGGGACTATAGCAAAAAATAATTTATATATAAATTATAAATTTGCTAGTTTAAATAATAAATATATTTTGACAGTAAATGATGATACTTTATATAGTATATTTAATAAATTTTATATTAATTATAATAATAAATATTTTGATGAAGATTATAGTAAAGAATTTTTAAATACTTATTTTGAATCTTTAGAAGTATCTGATGTTGATAAAGAAAATTATAATAGTAAAATATATAATTTTGGTTATATTACTGATATGCCTTATATAGAAGGTGACAATGATAATGTTAATGGTATAATGGCTAAGTATTTGGAAAACTTTGAGAAGATAGCTAATGTTGAATTTAAATATAATGAATATTATAAAATAGAAAATTTAAATAAAGATGTTGGAACAGATAAGATTGATGTTAGTTATAATTCTGATTTAGTGGTTGTTGAAGAAGAGGAAAATAGTAGAATTGATATAGCTAATATTCCTACTAATAGGGAATATGTAATTTTATCTAAAGATTATTTTAGTGCTGATTCTATACAAGGTCTTAATAATTATGATAATGTTTATACTATTAAGGATAGTTATTTAGATATTTTGGCTAAAAAATATAATATAGTTACTAAGTCTTTTAGTAATAGTGATCAATTACTTAGAAATATAAATGAAGAATCTATAGTTTTAATAGATTATAATACTTATAAGTATTATCAAGAAAAGAAATTTAATGATTTTAAAGTTATTTATAATGATACTATTGATGTTAAGTATAATTTTACTTTAAATAATAATGATAATAATAAGACTTTTAATGGATTATTTAAGACTTATTTGGCTTTAGTTGATTTTAATGATGTTGCATTGGAATATAATAATTCTGTATCTAGTGTTACTTTAGAACAAATTAAGAATGTTAGTAAGTATTTACTTATATTATTTAGTGTATTATTTGTTTTCTTGCTAATTAGTTTTATATTATTAAATAAAAAGAAGAAACAAAAGTTAGTTCATCATAATGATAAACTTAAATATATAGATATGTTAACATCTTTAAAAAATAGGAATTATTTAAATAATAATATAAAAAAATGGAGTAGTAATAGGGTGTATCCTAAGGCAGTTATAGTAGTAGATTTAAATAATATTAAGTATATTAATGATAATTATGGCCATGAAGAAGGGGATAATGTTATTAAGAAAGCTGCTAATATACTAATAGTAAATCAATTAGAGAATACTGATATTATGCGTACTGATGGTAATGAATTCTTAATATATTTACTTGGTTATAATGAAAAACAAATAGTAGCTTATTGTCATAAAATATTTAAGGATTTAAAAAATTTACCACATGGATTTGGTGCTACTTTAGGACACAGTATGATATTAGATGATGTTAAGAGTGTTGAAGATGCTATTAATGAAGCTAATATAGAGATGCGTGAAGCCAAAGAAAAGATGAAGTGATATAATGAAAAAAGCTAAAAAATATATAAAGGAAATATTAGATATCTTAAATAAAAAAGAAATGCGTGTATTACCTGGTAATATAGCCTTCTTTTTTATGTTGGCATTTATTCCAATAGTTATTATGATTATATATATAGCATCTTATTTTTCTATATCGGTAGATACTATTAATCATATGATAAGAATACTTCTACCAGAAGAATCGGCTAAGGCAGTTGTCGATATTATTTCTGGTAAGAGTTTAGATAGTCACATGGGATTATTTAATTTAATAGCTTTTATAGTGGCTACTAATGGTACTTATTCTATAATAACAGCATCTAATGCTTTATATAATGTTGGTAAATCTGATGCACTTAGGGATAGAGTTAAATCTGTTTGGCTGTTTTTGATTATGTTAGTTTTAATGTTATTTATAATAACGGTACCTGTATTTGGTGATAAATTATTACTTTTAGGTGGTAAATTTAAAATATTTAATAATATTAGTGATAGTTTAGTGGGATTTTTCAATATTATTAAGTGGCCTTTGTCGATATTTATAATATATTTTAATGTAAAACTAGTATATATAATAGCTCCTGCTGTGGAAGTTAAGAGTGGTGATACTACTAAGGGCGCTATCTTTACTACTGTAGGGTGGACTATAGCAACTTTTATCTTTAGTTTTTATTTGAAATATTTTGCACATTATGATATTTTATATGGTAATTTATCTAGTATAATAATACTTATGATGTGGTTATATATGATAGCTTATATATTTGTATTAGGGCTTGCTATTAATACTAAGAATATAAAAAAGAAAAAAGAAAATTGGAGTTTATAGTGAAGTGATAAAGTAAAAGTAGACACAATAAAAAGATGTGATCTACTTTTCTTTTGTTATTTTGTTATAATATAAATAAAGGAGATG
>CACXFI010000120.1 GCA_902766875.1 uncultured Erysipelotrichaceae bacterium
CTCCTTTATTTATATTATAACAAAATAACAAAAGAAAAGTAGATCACATCTTTTTATTGTGTCTACTTTTACTTTATCACTTCATAATCAAATGATTATATCTTTTTATATATTTTTATAATTCTTAAATCTTTAATATCATCATAATTTTTTTTATCATAGATAGTATTATCTATAACACACATCATATGGTACCAATCGTCTTTATAGGCTAATACTATATTTAACCCTTCTAAAGAGATATCTTTAATTAATTTATTATTATAATTATTATTAATGATAAAATTATTTTTAAATAAATATTCTTCAAATACTTTTTCATTTTTATAATTATTGTTTATATTTATTAAATCATTTTTAATATCTAAATAATCTTTATTTAAAGCTTTAGATATTGATCTAACTATACAACCGCCTTTTTCATCTACGGGATTATAATAGGTTACTTTCATATTTTACTCCTTTGTTGTTAATACTAAATTATTATCTTTATAATCAATAATAATAGTATCTCCGAATTTAATTTTATCATCTATTATAGAATTAGCTATCATTGTTTCTATGTTTCTACTTACAAATCTTTTTATAGGTCTAGCTCCATATTTTTCATCATAAGACATGTTAATAATATAATCTTTAGCTTCATTAGTTAAAGATATTTTTAGATTTTTATCTCTTAATCTAAATTCTATTTCTTTAATGATTTTATCTAATATATCATAAACAATATCTTTAGATAATGATTTAAATATTATTATTTCGTCTAATCTATTTATGAATTCTGGTTTGAAAGTATGTTTTAGTTCGTTCATAACTAAGTCTTGATAATTATTGGTATTCTCTAATATGTATTCACTACCAAGGTTAGAAGTCATTATAATAATGGTGTTTTTGAAATCAACTGTTCTTCCTTGACCATCAGTAATTCTACCATCATCTAGTATTTGAAGTAAGACATTGAATATATCTCTATGGGCTTTTTCTATTTCATCAAATAAAACAATAGAGTAAGGATTTCTTCTTACGGCTTCTGTTAATTGTCCACCATCATCATATCCTACATATCCTGGAGGAGAACCTATTAATCTAGCTACAGAATGAGATTCCATATACTCAGACATATCAATTCTAATCATGTGTTTTTCATCATCAAATAATTCGTAAGCTAGAGTTCTTGCAACTTCGGTTTTACCAACTCCGGTAGGACCTAAGAAGATAAATGAACCAATAGGTCTATTAGGATCTTTAATTCCAGCTCTAGCTCTTTTAATAGCATCACTTACTAGATGCAAAGCTTCATCTTGACCTTTAACTCTTTTTTTCATATTATCTTCTAAATGTAATAATTTATCTTTTTCGCTACCTACTAATTTACTAATAGGGATGTTAGTCCATTTAGATATAATGCTAGCGATTGATTCATCATCAACTGTATCAGATAGAATATCATTTTTATTTTTATTATTTAATTCTTGTAATTCACTTTCTAATTTAGGGATAGTACCATGTCTTAATCTAGCAGCATTTTCTAAATCATAATTATTTTCAGCTGTTTCTAATTCATAATTAGCTTTTTCTATTTCTTCTTTTTTCTTACTAATTAGAGTATTTATATTTTTTTCATCTTCTCATCTTTGTCTTAAATCTTTTTCTTTATTTTTTAATTCAAAGATAGTTTTATCTATTTCTTGTTTTCTCTTTGTAGATATATCATCTTTTTCCTTCTTTAAAGCCTGCTTTTCTATTTCTAACCCCATTATTTCTCTTGTTAATTTGTCTAATTCAACAGGAACAGATTCCATTTGAACTTTAATAGTGGCACAAGCTTCATCTACTAAGTCAATAGCTTTATCAGGTAAGAATCTACTAGTTATATATCTATCAGATAGGGTAGCAGCTGCAACTAGAGCTTTATCTTTAATATTTACTCCATGATATACTTCAAATCTAGATTTTAATCCTCTTAAGATAGTAATAGTATCCATAACAGTAGGTTCAGATACTTGTACTTTTTGGAATCTTCTTTCTAGTGCACCATCTTTTTCAATATACTTTCTATATTCATTTAGAGTAGTAGCACCTATACAGTGGATTTCTCCTCTTGCTAGCATTGGTTTTAGCATATTACCTGCATCCATTGCTCCTTCTAAAGCACCAGCTCCTACAATCATATGGATTTCATCAATAAACATAATGATTTCTCCATCAGAATCTTTTACTTCTTTTAATACAGCTTTTAATCTTTCTTCAAATTCTCCTCTATATTTAGCTCCTGCTATCAAAGCACCCATATCTAATTCCCAAATAGTTTTATTCTTTAGACTATTAGGAACATCACCTTTAACAATACGACTAGCTAATCCTTCTACAATAGCTGTCTTACCAACGCCTGGTTCACCTATTAAGACAGGATTATTTTTAGTTTTTCTAGATAAGATTCTAGTAATACTACGTATTTCTTCATCACGACCTATTACTGGATCTACTTTTCCATCTTTGACTGCTTGTGTGATATCACGGCCGTATTTTTCTAAAACATTTTGTAAGTTTTCTTCATAAGGTTTATTTTCATTCATAATTAATACCTCCTTTTCATTGTGTAATAATATTATAACATTATTTTAGCAATTGTCAAGTTAGATTGCTAAAATAATTTTTGATAATTTTTTGTTGAGGAAATACCCTTATTTTGTTATAATATATAATGATTGGAGATATTATGCAGATTGGTGATGTTTTTTATAATATAGAAGTAATTAGAAAAAATAATAAGAATACTTATATTAGGGTTAAGAATAATACTGTTATTGTTACAACTAATTATTTAACTACTAATAGGCAGATAGAAAAATTAATTAAAGATAATATTAATTCTATTGTTAGAATGGCTAGTAAAGCTAAAAAAAGAGAAGATAGAGAAAATGATGATACATTTTATTTGTTTGGGAAGAAATATAATATTATTTATGATGAAAATATTAAGAATATGAATATAGATAATGATAATATATATATAAAAGATGAAAAAAAATTAGAGAGTTTTTTAAATAAATATATTAAGAATACTTTTTATAATCATTTGATGTATTGGTATAATAATTTTAATGAAAATATTCCAGAACCCAGTTTGAGAATTAGAAAGATGACATCTCGTTGGGGAGTATGTAATACTAAAACATATGTTATAACTTTGAATAAGGAATTATATAAATATGATATAGAGTGTTTAGATTATGTTTGTATTCATGAATTATCACATTTAGTATATCCTAATCATTCTAGTGATTTTTGGAATGTAGTATCAGAATATTGTCCTAATTATAAAGAAATAAGGAAAAAATTGAGAGATTAAGGTGATTATATGGTAATAACTTCTGTTAATAATAATCATATTAAAGAATTATGTAAATTAAAAGATAAGAAATATAGAGATTTAACTAATACTTATCTAGTAGAAACTAAACATTTGGTAGAAGAAGCTTTTAAAGAGAATTTATTAGAAGAATTAATATTACTAGATAATGATAAATATAGTTTAGATGTTAGGACTACTTATGTATCTTTAGATGTATTGAAAAAACTAAGTAATATTAATAGTCCAAATAGTATTATGGGTGTAGTTAGAAAGAAAAAAGAATCTAATAATTTGGGTAGTAGGATACTTATATTAGATAATATACAAGATCCTGGGAATCTTGGAACTATTGTTAGAAGTGGTGTCGCTTTTAATTTTGATACGATAGTACTTAGTAAAGATACAGTTGATTTATATAATCCTAA
>CACXFI010000121.1 GCA_902766875.1 uncultured Erysipelotrichaceae bacterium
GTCATTTCACTTATTTCACCTTCAGGGTCTATTGCTACTATTTGATAACCATTCCTTATATGTGCTCTTAATAGTAATTTAGCTGCAGTAGATTTTCCGCTACCTGAAGTACCTAGTATTATCATATTTGCATTAGTTCTATTATTTTCTTTCTTTATTTGATATAAAAATTGGTTAAATAGAACGACACCACCAGAGAAATCTACTCCTAATAAAGTTCCTAATCCATCATCTTTAATACTATCAAAAACAAATGGATACATAGCAGCCATTGTTGGAGAAGGCATAGGAGTACCTATTCTTTGTTCAATCTTTTGATTAGGGAAGATTGGTAACATTGATTTTAAAATATTTTCTTGTTCAAACATTAGAGGAACAGCCCTTAATTCCATTGCATCTAGATAATTCTTTAATCCTGTTTTTTTTCTATCTAAAGCTTCTTCAGTATTAGCTGTTATCATAATATGCATTTGAAAATCAAATGTATTAGCTTGAGAGGCAGTAAATTGTTGAATGAAATACTCTAAAGAATCTACGTCTTGTCTAATTCTTTCTTGAATTGTTCTATCTCTTTCATCTTGATATTTCATTTTTAAATCTGATATTTCTTTATTTAACATTTTAGCTAAAACATTAAATGGTACAGGTATATGCTTAATTACTAACTTTATACCGGACATATTGGTTAGGGCTGATAGATATCCTGGATTAATATATCTAGGATAAGATATAACTGTTAATATAGTTGCATATTTATCACTTATTCTAAAGAATGAAGGATTTGTAAAATCTAATCCCTTAGGTGCTACTTCTGATTTAAATAACATCACTTGTCACCGCCTTAAAATTAGTTCTAACTCCCCCATTTAAGAAATTATCTAATATTACTCTTAAATCCTCATTAGATGTTTGTGATGCATCTAATCCACAGTTAGCCAAACCTGTAATTAATGTTCTTAATTTTTTATTTATCTCTTCGTTATTTTTTTCTCTAAATAACAAATAATATTCTGTATCTGTTACATTATTATCCATAAAATATTCTGCTTTAGTTATATCTTGCATAACTAGTCTTTTTACATCTGGATTACCTATTTGATTATATAATAATTCTAAATTAGCTAGATATGTATGTATATCTACAGGTCTATCAGCACTAATTAACCAAAACTCAAAATTAATTGAATTATATAAATTTTTAAGAGCTATAATAACATTATCTTGAGATATAAAATCTAATATAAAGATATTCCTTGGTACTATTTTTACTCCTGTTACTTTATATTTATTATTTAGTATTATACAACCATTTTGTATCCCTTTTATTGGTATCCAATCTTCAGTATAAGGGCTATCTATTTTTTGTATCTTCTCTTGTTGCGTTTTCATAGAAACACCATCCTCTCCAAACATATTTTCTTCTGTTTGTATAAAAATCTATCATACTCTGTATGGCACATAACATATTATGATAATTAGGTATTGGGATAACTAAGAATATGCATACTAGAGCTGGTAATAAACATAATATTACGAGCCAAATATTTCCTATGTCTATAAACATTAAACTAAATAAACTTATTGCTATTCCTGTACCTAATATTATTAAATCTATTTCTCTAAATAAATTTAATATAAGTGTACCTTTTTTTGAATTGGCTGGTATTAAATATCCATTCATATATTTTCAACTCCTTTTTAATGCATTCCCCAACGTGGGCCTCCACGGCTACCATATGGAGATGGGCTGATATTGCTTCTTCTTCTTCCATATTTTTTGTTATGATCGTAAGTATCCCAACTTCCTACACCATTTGGTCCACCATATAATGTTCTTCTCAATCCTAATCTTCCTTCAAGAGAATTAAGTCTTCTTTCATGAGTTCTAAAGTCACGTTCATTATGAACACCAGGTGTTTCGATAGCAAATCTATCAGCGTCATCAACAAGTTGAGCTAAAGTTGCCGCTGTTGAATTTTCATCTAGCGTTGCTAATAATCCTCCGTTTTCGTTAAATATTCTTACACCTGTATTAATAGTTTCCTCTTCGCCTTTAGAATTTGTTATAGTACTTGTAATATTTTCGAAATCTAAACCTGATTCTCTAGCGGCTTGAATAGCTGATGCCATCCCACCAGTTTTAAAGGCATCGTTTATGGTTCTAGCAGCTTTAACAGTTTTATTTTTACCTAAAGCTTCATCAAAAGCTTGATATTCTTGATTTAGGGCATCAAATCTTTCACCTTGTGTTACACCACCTGCTGCCATTATTAATCTTTGTCTATGTCTGTCAAGTCCTCTATATCCTTGTAATTTCAACCATTCATCCATTCTGTTGTTGTTTTCCTCTCTTTGATGTGCTCTGTCCATGTTTTGACGATAATTGCCTTCAGCAGTTCCCGCTGCGGCACCACGTACTAATCCTCTTGCTAATCCTGTAAATCTAGCTGCTCCTGTACTACCAACAAAATTTGTAGCAGCTAAAGTGGCTGATCCCATTAAAAGACCGGCTGCTGCATTTGTTCCACCTAATCCAAAACCTAGTGATGCAGCTGAAGGTTTTCCAGTTAATTCTTGAATTAATTGTGGTGCTCTTCTTGCAAATAAGAATAATCCTAGTATTAAGACTATTTTTACTAATGGTATTAATGAAGAATCACCAATCTGGCCACCAATGTCAAGGTTATATAATTCATGAACAATATACATTACAAAATATATAATTGCTACTCTTATAAATAAATCTATATAAGTAGTAGTTGCTTGTTTAATCCATTTACTTAGCATTCCATCTTTTTTAGGAACTAAATAGGAAATAATAGGTATAGGGGCTATTATTTGCAAATAAGCAAGTTGTATTACCCTTGTTCCAACATTTAAACTATAGACAATAAGCATCCATAATATTACTACTCCAATTACTACTGATAGTAATGTTGAGTATGAATATATATATACTTGTTGAGCTGATGTTGAAGTGCTATTTACGTTATAAGTAGCTGTAGATTTACTTCTATATGTAAGACAATCACCTGCTAAAGTCATTTCTCCATCTTGCGCTATTTGGGCTAGTATCAGTTCATATTCTACACATTGGTCTACTTCGTCTTCGTCGTCTAGAATTGGATTGGGATAATAAAAAGTGGAAAATAGATTTGATTCTAATTGATATCCCCATAATGTCATAGTATTTGTACTTGAGTTTGCTTTGTCATTAGATACAAAGGCATCTCCTAGTATTATTTTGCCTATAATATTTTCTTCGACTATAGCTTCTTGAATATCAAATGCGATATCAAATATTTTTGGGACAAAACCAATTAATACAATTACAACTACCATTCTCTTTAATAAACTAGCCACTCCAAATTCTTTATCATTAGTTTTGTCTGGATTTAAAAGTAATTGAATTAGGTAAAATATTGAAACAAAAAGCATGATAAGTCCTAGAAGCATTGTTATTCTTTTGTATATTCCGTTTACAATATCAATTTTTTCCAAAAAGTTTATAGTACTCATTTGAAGAAAAAATTTATAGAAAAAACCAATTAGAGGATAAATTGTATCACAAATTGCAAAACAAAATGTTCTCCAAACATCCCAAAGTATTCCAGCTGCAGAATCATTTTGTCCAAAAGGAGTAACAACATCTAAAATCGATTGATAATTATTAATTAAATTTATAAAAACACTCATAATTACTCCTTTCTATTTTTCTATAATATCTAGTCCACAAGCACTATCATTATTCTTTCTCTTCCATGCATCATTAGTTATATCTAACATAAAATTAATTAATGTAGGTAATAAAAATATTACTACACCTATTATTAATCTTTTAGTAAATCTAGTTTGAGCTTTCTTCATTTCTTCTTCTTTTCCAGCAAACATCGCTTGAGAAAAATCAATTATTCCCATTGCAATAATTAATATAGGAACTAATATTTTAACGTATGTTAATATCTTTCTTATTTGTTTTCTTGTTTTTTCTCCTAATAATTCATCACAATTAATATCTCCTCTGTGGATTTCTAAATCTAACTTATCAATTGGTTCACATGTACTTGAAGAAAATATGTAAGCGCTTCCTTCTTCAGTTTCAAGCATGCTGCTATATGTCTTTTCGGTATTTACTATACTAGAAAACATTTTACCTTTAATTTTTGGATTGGCGTATGCAGCTGGTTTCTGAATATCTCTACCTAAAATGCCAACCCAGTCAACAACTGTTTGGTAATATATTGATTTGGGGCATTGACCTGTACTCAAATCTACTTTATTAATAGTCTTACCATTCATAGGATTACCATTTTGTTTAGTATCTTTAGCTAAATCTTTTGAATAATATTTATTTTTTGTTTCTTTTTCAAATATAACACTGTCTGTTGAGTTATAATATAGATAAATAAATTCATCCTTTTTTTTGTTAACATAGTTATATATACATACTTTATCATAAGTACTTTTTTCACTAAAAGTACTTTCTTTACATAATTCTTCAGCATCACTATTAGCAGCTGTTTGTTCAATTTTTATATTGGTGTTTTCTAATATTGTATCCGTATCAGAAGAAGAAAAATTCTGAAGTTCTGAAAGATTATCGGATACTAAAAATGCACTTTTGTTGTAATATAATATGTACTTGGGACAAGTTGGATTAGTATATATGTTGTTGTTTAATGTTGTATATTTGTTAATACTTTTATTATTGGTTTTATCACTATAATCTTCTAAAAAATTACTAACATAAGTAGATGATATACCATAAGTTTGTTTATTATTGCTTGGGTTAAATGCTTCTACCCCAGTTACCTTTTTATTTTTATCTGTTTGACTATATACTTTTATATTATACGTGTATATAGTATAATAGGTTTTTGTTTGCGATGCTTTAACAAATTTGGTATATTCACATGTATATTCTAATTTTTTGGCATATGCTTTATTTACTGGTAAAAATAATAATAACGTAATGATTATTAATAATATAATTCTTGCTTTTTTATGCATATACTTCACCTCTATTTTTTATTATTTTTATTATAACATAGTTGTTAATTATTATAAAGTATTTTTTATGTAATAGTGTTTTTTATTTTAATCTGTGCATTGATCTACGCTACTCCAACACTGATACCATTCTTGAGTTCCTTCTATTCCAGTATTTGTATCTGTAAATAAATTCATAGCTAGTGTTACTATTGTTATTACGAAGAATACAGCTACTGCATAAATACATCTTTTTATAAACATAGACTCTGATTTTTTCATTTCATCTTCTTTACCTGCCATTACTGCTTTAGCTAAATCTATCATTCCCATTATTATTAATCCTATAGGTATTACTATTTGAAATAATGGTACTACTCCATGTTTTACTAATCTTACAGCTGGTGCTACATCATTACATTCTTCTGAGCAAGCTGCATATACAGATAATGGTAGCATTGTAATTAATGTTATCAATATTTTTATAATTAATTTATTATATTTTTTCATAATATTTCTCCTTAAGCAAATACTAAGTATATTATATCATTTTAGCATGTTTATATCAATAAATAGTTTATAAAAAAGAAAAAAGAGTTATAAAAACTCTTAATATTGTCCCCAACAAGTAGCCCAATTACCAGCTGCTCCAACATCTGATTTGCCCGCAGCATTTGTTGAAACTAAATTAAACACTAATGTTACTATAGTAACTACAAAAAATATAGCTACAGCATATAAAGCTCTTTTTAATAGCATTGATTGAGCTTTTTTCATTTCATCTTCTTTACCTGCCATTACAGCTTTACCTAGATCTAGCATTCCTAATACTATTAAAATAATAGGAATCCCTATTTGAATAATTGGAATGATTCCGTCTTTAATTAATTTAATTAAAGGTGCTAAATTGTCACATATAATATCCATTGTATATACCATGTCTTCACACATCTCCTTTTCTTCTATTTAAGAATACTATAAAAATTGGATTATGTCAATGTTTATAGTTTTTTTTACAAAATTATATATTAAGTGATATAATGGATATATAAATTATTTTTATTGTTATCAGGTGGTGTTTTTATGTATGAAGAAATTAATTAGTATTGTTGTACCTTGTTATAATGAAGAAAATGTTTTGTCTTTGTTTTTTAAAGAAGTTAATAAAGTTATTAAAAATATAAAAGATAAAAATTTTGAATTTGTTTTTGTTAATGATGGTAGTAATGATAATACTTTAAATGTTATTAAAAAATTATCTATAAAGAAAAAGAATATTAAATATTTATCTTTTTCAAGAAATTTTGGAAAAGAAGCTGCAATGTATGCTGGTATGAAAGAATCTAATGGAGAATATATTGTTATTATGGATGCTGATTTACAAGATCCACCTGCATTGCTTACCGAAATGGTTAAAACTATTGACGATGGTGAGTATGATGTTGTTGCTACAAGGAGAGTATCTAGAAAGGGTGAGCCTTTAATTAGAAGCTTTTTTGCTAGAATGTTTTATAAAATTATTAATAGATTATCTGATATAGATATCGTTGACGGGGCTAGAGATTATAGAATTATGACTAGAAAGGTTGTAGACTCTATTCTTGATTGTCAAGAATATAACAGGTTTTCTAAAGGGTTATTTAGTTTTGTTGGGTTTAATACTAAGTGGTTAGAATATGAGAATATTAAGCGCGTTTCTGGCGAAACTAAATGGTCTTTTTTCAAATTGTTTAGGTATGCAATGGAGGGTATTATTTCTTTTAGCACTTTGCCTTTATCTTTTGCTTCTATTTTTGGAATTATTATATGTTTCATATCATTTATTGCAATTGTTTTTATTGTTATTAGGACTTTATTATTTGGTGATCCTGTTGGTGGTTGGCCAAGTATGGTGTGTATATTATTATTTGTGAGTGGAATACAACTTTTATGTATGGGAATAATAGGTCAATATCTAGCTAAAACATATTTAGAGACTAAGAAAAGACCTATATATATTATTAAAGAAAAGAACTAAATATATGATATGAACCCCGTTTCTTGGACATAGAAACGAGGTTTTTATATGAGTAAATTAAGTTATGATGATAAAATAAATCTTTATAATGA
>CACXFI010000122.1 GCA_902766875.1 uncultured Erysipelotrichaceae bacterium
CTAAAGAATTAGATCCACTTAAAATATAAAATACCTGTCCTAAATCAATATATAAAAATAAAACAAAGAACAATAATGTAAATAATAAAACTAAAATAGATAATATATGTTTTTTAATAAACTGCATAATAACTCTCCTTAATTTTCTCCTGTTTTGCAATCTTTATTAAATCATAATAGAATATTCATGTCCATCATTTATAATTCCAAACAAAACTATATTTTTGTTTTAAAATTACATTTTATAATCTATTATTATTTAAATATTCTTCTAAATCATTAATTAAAGATACTGATGCTAAGCATAACCTAATAAAACGATTCTTTTTTATATTAATTTCTACCTTATTTAATTAACGCTTTATAGGATTTGAAACCTCTGTATAGGATATAAAATTAGTTCCTTCATAATTCCATTCAAATGAATAAAATAATTCCATAGCTAAACCATTTCTATAATACTCTTCATACTTTACTACAAGTCCATTAGAATCATAACGATATGCCTCTTTATAGTCTTCATTTAATAGACCATTATCTCTATAAGATTTCTTCTTTTCTAATAAGTTATTAAATGAATCATATGTATAATCTATAACCAAATCTGTTCCACTCTCATTTTTATAAGATTCACTTAAAATTAAATTGCTATTTTCTTTATAGGTATATATTCTTTTTCCATAAAACACATCTACATCATTATCATCATAAAAATATTCACTTTCAGATATAATACGATTTAGATCATCATATTCGTATACATTTTTTGTTCCTCTACTTCTATTAGAACTAATATGCTTCTTACTATTATTATAATAATAGTATTCATCTTCAGAAAGAATATCTCCACCAAACTCTAAACAATAATATGTATCATGTTCATAAACTAACTTATCCTGTTCATATCTATGCTCTTTCTTACAATCTGTTGGTCTAGAAGAAGTCCAGCATAATTGTTGATCCTTCTTCTGATTTCTACTATATTTCATAGTTTCTAATATTAAATGGTTATCATCATCATATTCATAACTAAAATCAGAATCTAACTCTAATCCCCATGAATAATATTTTTCATTTAATAAATTATTATTTGAATCATATGTATACTCATAATAAGTCTCTAATTCACCATTCTTATCCTTATAGTCTTTTCTTATCAAGTTCAAGGATGAATCATAAGTAAAATCTACAACATTGCTTAGAGTATATTCTCCAGTTCCATAAGAATCATAAGAAAGTACTATCTTTTCAATCTTATTATTATCATTATAAGTAAAATCTTGTTTACTATAAAAACCATAATCAAGGTCTTTTTGAGTTGTTTTATTACCATTAGTATCATATAAACACTCATGTTTAATTGTACTTAGGGTATCCTCTTCCCACTCTCCGTCTTTTAAGTCATATTCTGTTACAGTATAGGAATATTTTAAATCATTAAATTCATCTTCAATTAAAAACAAATAAGATGAATTTTCCTTTAACCACCTATCTATATTTCCATCTTCAACATCTACAACTATTTTATAAACATTAGTTTTATCATAAGTACCTATAGAAGACTCAGTCGTAGTATGTATATTAGTGTAATATTCTGTGAATCGATTATTTTCTATATCTAAAACTTTCCTAGTTAGATATCCACCATCAAAATAGCTACAAACTAAATAGTTACCAATTACAGCAGCATTAAAATTCTGATTTAGTTTATAGCTCTTTTTTACTCCATTTTGAAATGTAGCATCATATGTATAATACCCATCTACTACTTCTTTTTGATAACCAAAAGTATCCGAAGCCTCCCCACAGCTAGATAATGCTAGCACAGATGCTCCTATTAAACAAAGTCCAATAAAACAATTCTTTTTCATATTAACTCTCCTCTCATAACCACGTTATATCCTTCTTTATTCTACCACTATTTATAATAAAAAATAAGCTCAATTTTTTAGATAACTTTTAAAATGTGTCTAATCGATTGAGCTTATATTATTTAATTTTTATTCGTTTACTTGTGGACTATATTTATAGTTTCCTGAATAATCTTTAGGCTATAGCCATAACTCAAAAGCACTCCGAAGAGTGCTTTACTATCCTATCTATTCCATTCTTTTTACCTTATAATCGACATTTAATAGACTACATCCTATCATATAGAATGGCCATATAATCATAGAAAATATATTCGTTAGGGCAATATTATTTAAGAACATAGAGGATAATCCAACAGATACATCACTAATCACTATAGCAATTAAGGCAAGCATTAAAATTAGATTTTC
>CACXFI010000123.1 GCA_902766875.1 uncultured Erysipelotrichaceae bacterium
AAAATAGATCCTATAGCAGATAATAATACAGTAGAATTTGATACAGAACCAGTAAATGAAGTTAATGAAACTACTATTGATAATAATGTAAATAGTGAAGAAGAATTGCCTTCTGTAGAAGAACATAATAATGTAGGATTACCTAATGATTTAGAGAATAATAAAAATATAGAAACGACTGTTGATAATGATGATACTAATAAAGAAAATTCTGAACCAGTAATGCCAGAAAAAGTTATATTGGAAGGAAATAATACTTTTAATGGTCAAATGGGTAATAATCAATCTAATTTTTTTGATTTAAATAAAGCAATATATTATGATGTAGCTACTAATTGTTTTATTGATGCTGATGGTAATCAACATTATAATGATGGTAGTAGTAATGTGGAAGTTAATAATTTTAATAATATTACTGATAATACTGAAGTTTATGATAATAGTTATAGGGTTAAAATAGTTAAAGAAAAACCTAGTGTATTAAGAATGATGATAAATATTTTGTCTTATGCGATATTTATAATTTTATTGATATTTGGTTTAATATTATTATTCTATTTTGTTGATCAAAAAGTTAGAGAGGCTAAAGGTGAAACTACACCTAGTAAGTACAATGCTTATGTTGTTCTTACTGGTAGTATGGAACCTACTATTCATGTAAATGATGTAGTAATTACAAAATATGAAGAACCTAAGAATTTGAAAAAGAATGATATTGTTACATTCTATTCTGAATATTATAATCTTAATGTTACACATAGAATCATTGAAGTATTTTATGATGATACTACTAATGAATATATGTTTAAAACTCGAGGAGATGCTAATAATAGTGATGACTTTTCGTTACTTGAGGGTAGCAAGGTTTATGGTAAGGTCTTTATAAGAATACCTAAATTAGGTTATGTTCAGAATTTCTTGGCTAAAGATGGAGGTTGGATTATTGTTATATTAATTCCATGTTTGGCTATACTTTCTTATGATATTATGAAATTGTTTAAGATGGCTGGTAATAAAACTAAAATTCTTAAATAGAGGTGTGTTATGAGGACAAATTTATTTAGACCTAAGAGTGTAAAAAAAGATAAAATAACTATAGAAGAAGAAAGGCTTGATAGTCCGTTACTATTACTTTTTAAAAAGTATGGCTGTTTAGCAGTGCTTTTCTTCTTTTTAATTATATTTATTATTATAGGATTAATACTATTTACTATATCTAATTTATCTTCTTCTGGAGATGATAATTATGCTGATAAAGATTTATCATTTTTATATGGAGATGATAATGTTGTTATTGGTGGAGAAAATAATGATGATGATTGGATAGATAAGTATGCTAATGCTTATAAGAAAGAAGGAATTATTTTTGTTGTTAAATCTTTTGAGGTACCTGGCGGTGTAGTTACTTATTATAGTGATTATTCTAGTAAATTAGTTAGAAGTGATGGAACTATTGTTAGGATATCGAAACTCCCTAAAGGTAAATATGGTATTGATGAAAATGGTGTTATAAATAGTAATTCTAAAAGAAAAACTATTTATATTGTTAATAAAGAGGAATTAGAATCAGGTACTGTTATTGTTCGTTATAGTGATGGATCGGCAGAGATTACTAAAGATGGTAAGACAATATTGGTTAGAAATGGTTCTAGGATAAATTTAACTGATGATAAGGTTGATTTAGATGACGTGGGTCCTAGTGGTGCTAGCTATCCTTTGAAAAAAGATAAAAAGGGTAATTACGAAATTATATATTATACTGATGGAACTATAAAAATTAGTGATGGATCTAATACTTATGTAGTTAGAAATGATGAAGATATTATTATTAATGGTAATGATATTAGTTTTCCTAATCATAATGAAGCTAAAATTATTAGAGTATTAAAATTAGATGATGGTACTGTTATTACTTATTATAGTGATGGTAGTGCTTTAATTGAAAGTTTTTATGACACTGATATTATGGTTAGGAGAAGTAGGGATATTGTTTTGGATGGTAAGAATTCTTTTTTGGAAATTTTAGAGGGTGATGATGCATATGCTGTTTATACTAGAAAATGTCCTAATGGTGATGAAGTAACTTACTATGATGATGGTTCTGCTGTCATTAGATATAAAAAAGATGGTAAGAGTGTTTATATTGATGAAAATAGTAATATTAAATTTGATGCTAATGGTAATATAAAAGATATTAAAGAAGATGTATCTAAAGAAAAGAAAGTTATTACTACTCCTGATGATACTAAGATTACTTATTTTGATAATGGACTTAGTAGAATAGAAAATGGTGATGTTGATTATATTACTAGAACAAAAGATATAACATTAGATAAAGATGGAAATTTAATCGATGATTATGATATAAATAAATATAATTTAAGAGATAAACCTAAAGATGATACTAATCATACAGATGATACTCCTTTAGATGAGGTCGATGGTGATGTTACTGGTAGAATAGAAGATATAGATGATAATTATTATAATTTTATAATTAATAATGATTCTAAAAGTACTATTAATTATAAATTAGTATTAGAAGAGACTAGTAATTATGAAAGATATGGTTATCAGGATAAGATATTACTTGCAAAATACATAAAGTATGATTTGATGTTTGAAGATAATTCTTATGAAGGTGTAAATTTGAATAGTAATGTATGGCCTTTTAATGGAAAGACAAATTATGTTTTATATGAAGGTAGTTTATCTAAAAAGAGTGAATTAGATGTTATGTTAAAACTATATTTTGATTATGCTGATTTGGATAATAGTATGCAAGATCATTGGTTTATTGGTACTATAAAACTATATATAGAGAAATAAATTTGACAAATATGTTAATTTATGGTAAAATATCTGCATCTTTTTTGAGGGGGATATTATGACAAAAGAAATAAAATATTTTATTGGAGAAGTTATTTTATTAGCTTCAATGATAGGATTTATTTTGATATAAAAAATGAAAGTAATTATTTACTTTCATTTTTATTTGTATCTATATTCATTAATATTGGTAGTATTATTGGTACTCTACCTGTATGTTCTGTTAAGAATGGTATTAATCCATTTATTAAATCATTTTTTATGTCGTTATAATTTACGTATTTATTATTTAATTTAGATTTTATTATATCACTGGCTGTTAAGGATATTTTTTTTATTAATTCTTCGTTTTCATTTACTAGTATATATCCTCTAGTAGTTATATTAGGAGGTGCCAATAATTTTTTGTTAGCTATATCAATATTAGCTATTATAACTAGAACACCATTAGTTGACATTAATTTACGATCTTTAATAACAATATTTCCAACATCACCAATACGTGATCCATCTACATAGATATCTCCAGCTTGAACTTTACCTGATTTATGAACTTTACCTTCATTTAATGATAAAACATCACCATTTTCTAAGATAAAAGTATTTTCTTTTGGTATATCACAGCTTACCGCTAAGTCACAATGACTTTTTAACATTCTGTATTCTCCATGATATGGTGCAAAATATTTAGGATTAAATAATCTTAACATTAATTTTAGTTCTTCTTGATTAGCATGTCCTGATGAATGGATATCTGCTTGGGTATTAGTATATACTTTAACTCCATTTAAAGCTAATTTATTTATAGTTTTACCTACTGAATGAGCATTTCCTGGAATAGGAGATGATGAAAATATAACAACATCATTAGGTATTAATTTTATTTGTTTATGAGAACCGTTAGCTATTCTAGATAAGGCTGCTAGTGGTTCACCTTGGCTACCTGTACAAAGTAAGCATACTTCATATGGTTTATATCTATTAGCTTCTTCTGGTGTAATGATAATATTTTTATCTTTTATATATCCACACTTTAAGGCTATATCTATTGATGTTACCATGCTTCTTCCAAATAAAGCTACTTTTCTTTTATTTTTTTTGCAAATATCGATGATATGTTTTAGTCTATAAATGTTAGAAGCAAAAGTAGCTAAAATAATTCTATTTCCTTTATTACTTTCAAATATTTCACTTATATTCTCATCTACTACTGATTCACTTAAGGATGTACCTGGTACTAAAGCATTTGTTGAATCACTTAGTAATAAATCTACTCCTTCCATACCGATTCTAGCCATTTTATGAATATCGTACATTGGTCCAATTGGAGTTAAGTCCATCTTAAAGTCTCCGGTCATTACAACAGTACCATTGGGAGTTTTAATAGAAATTCCATGGGAATCTGGAATAGAGTGGGTTGTTCTAAAAAATTCAATATTAAAATATTTGGTTTTTAATTTTGTGTTTTCGTTATAAATAATTAAATTTTTATATTTTATATTTCTTTCTTCTAATTTTTTGTTAATTAAAGCTGTTGCTTGGGCGGGTGCATATATTTTTGGTATGTCTATTGTTTGTAGTAAAAAAGGAATACCACCAATATGATCTTCATGTCCGTGTGTTATAAGCAAGGCTTTAATTTTTTCTTCATTTTCTTTTAAAAAACTATAATCTTGGATTACATAGTCTATACCTAGTAAGTCATCTTCAGGGAACATTACTCCGGCATCAACTATGATTATTTCGTTATTATGCATTACGCAATACATATTTTTACCAACTTCGCCTAAGCCTCCTAGGGCAAAGACTTTTGTATCTAATTCTTGTTTCATAATCATATCCTTTCTTAATATTCAACCGTTAATAAAAAAATAATATGAAACTTTAGAACAAGATTCCGCTCTTGTTGTAATTATACTATATTAATAAAAAAAATACAAGTAATGGTTTTATGTGTCTTGAATTATTGATAAAAATATGTTAATATGTAGATAATAGGAGAGGAGTTGTTTTATGTTTAAATTAAATAAGGAGACTTATAATAAGAAAAAATGGGAATATAGAAGTACATATATTGGTAGTAGAATGTTTTTTGGAGAATGTTTAGCATTTGTAGCATTTATATTCTTTCTTTTGTGGACAGGATATTCTTTATTAATGCTAGAAACATATGAGATTGGTAAAATAGTTCCTATGGCTGTTATGACTGGCTTTGGAAGCTTACTTTCTATGGTTTCATATGTGTTGCTTGCTGAAACTGATTTTAAATTATTTAAAGAATATGTTGATCATAAATAATTATGATAATAAGAAGACTAGCTATTGCTAGTTTTTTTTGGTATAATTATATAAATGGGTGATTGTATATGAAAAAGAAAATTACGGATTATGATATTAAAAATAAGAAAGTTATTATTAGATGCGATTTAAATGTACCTATTAAGGATGGTATTATACAGGATGATACTAGGATTAGGGCTAGCTTAGAAACTATTAATTATTGTTTAGATAATGGGGCTAGTGTAATTATCTTGTCTCATTTAGGTAAAGTTAAAAGTGATGAAGATAAGAAAAAGAATAGTTTATATCCTGTTTGTGTAAGACTTAGTGAATTATTGGGAAGAGAAGTGTTATTTTCTCATGATACTAGAAGTGATAATCTTACTAGGATGTGTAATAATTTAAAAATTGGGGATGTATTATTAATTGAAAATACTAGATTTGAGGATTTGAATGGTAATAAAGAGAGTGGTTGTGATTTAGATTTAGCTAAATATTGGGCAAGTTTAGGAGATTTATTTATTAATGATGCTTATGGTACTTGTCATAGAGCTCATGCTTCTAATGTAGGTATAAGTAAATATTTAGAATCTGGATTAGGATTTTTAGTTATTAATGAAGTATCTAAGTTAGATAATATAATAAATGAGGATACACATCCTTATGTAGTTATAATGGGTGGAGCTAAAGTAGTTGATAAGATTAAAGTAATAGAGAATTTAGTTAGTAAATGTGATAAATTATTAATAGGTGGAGGTATGGCTTATACTTTTCTTAAAGCGTTAGATTATAATGTAGGAAATTCTTTAGTAGATACTGAAAGTATAGATTTTTGTAAGAGAATGTTAGATTCTTATCAGGATAAAATAGTTTTACCTGTTGATAGTGTTGTTAGTGAATCTTTAGATAGTGATAAATGTTTGGAAAAAGATATAAATAAATTTAATGATTTAGATATGGGATTAGATATTGGTAGTAAAACTATAGAATTATTTAAAGATAATTTGAAAGATGCAAAGAGAGTTATAATGAATGGCCCTATGGGAGTATTTGAAAATAAATTGTATGAAAATGGAACTAGGGAAATATTAGAGTATTTGGCTAAAAATAATATTAAAACATTAATTGGGGGAGGAGACTCTGTTAGTAGTGTTAATAAGTTTAATTTAGCTAATTCTTTTTACCATGTATCAACAGGTGGTGGAGCTACATTAGAATATTTGGAAGGAAAGATTTTACCTGGTATAGGGGCTATTAGTGATGAATAAGAAAAACTTGGATATTGTATATGGAATAGTTGTTTTATTTATATTAGGTATAGTAATATATTTTTCTTTAAGAAATGATATGGGGGAAATATTAAGACTTATCAAAAATCTTTCTTTACCTTTTCTTTTAATATCTATACTATTATTCATTATTTATAGAATTATAGTAGGTTTATCTATATATTTTTTAGTAGATAATAGTAAAGAGAATATTTCATTGTTAAAGAGTATACAACTTAGTTTTATTGTAGTTTTATTTAATGGTATAACTCCTTTTGCAAGTGGTGGACAACCTATGAGTATATATTATTTACATAAAGAGAGAATATCTATTCCAAAGGCAACTAATATTATTTTACAAAATTTTATTATGTATCAAACATCTTTGATATTGGTAGGTGTAACTACGATATTATACAATCATTTTTATCCTATATTTCCATATAATAGTTTAATGAGAAGATTAGTTGTTTTAGGATTTTTAATTAATTTTGGAATTTGGTTAGTTACATTTTTACTTGCCTTTGGTAAAAAGAGTATTACTATGTTATTAGATAAAATAGTTATATTTTTGAATAAAATAAAATTAATTAAAGATTTAGATAAATATTTGAAAAAGATAGAAGATTTATCTGATAAATTTTATGGTAGTGCTAAAAATCTTTTAAATAGTAGAGGATTATTGTTTAAGGAAATTTGTATTAATGTGATTGGTTTATTATGCTTATATAGTATACCTTATTTTTTAGCTAGAGGATTTAATATAGAAAATTTAAATCTTTGGTATATAATTGTTTCTACTAGTTATGTTATGATAATGGGATCTTTTGTACCTACTCCTGGTGGTACTGGTGGTATTGAATATGGTTTTATGTATTTCTTTGGTTATTTGATTAAAGGAAGCGTATTATCGGCATTAATGTTAGTGTGGAGATTTATCACTTATTATGGTGGTATGTTAATAGGTAGTATTTGTTTACTATCATATAGGAAGAAGAGTAAGATATGAATAAAGATAAATTAAATATTGGAATTTTTACTGATACTTATACTCCTTTTATTAATGGAGTTACAACTAGTGTCTTGATATTAAAAAAATTTTTAGAAAAAATGGGCCATAATGTTTATATTGTAACTGTTAATAATGAAAGCTTACATTTTAAATATGAAGAAGATGGTAGAATAATTAGAATTCCTGGTGTTCCTACTGGTATATACGAATATAGACTTACTGGGATATATCCGTTAAAGGTAATTAAGGAAATTAAAAAGTGGAATTTGGATATTATTCATTCTCAAACAGAATTTGGTGTAGGAACTTTTGCTAGAATAATAGCTAAACAATTAGGTATTCCACTTGTTCATACTTATCATACTATGTATGAAGATTATGTTCACTATATTACACATGGCTATTTTAATAAATCTAGTAAAAAGATAGTAGAACATTTGACTTTGTTTTACTGCGATAAAACTATTTCGGAATTAATAGTTCCTACTAAAAAAGCTTATGAATTATTTAAGGATAAATATAAAGTAGATAGAAATGTTTATGTGGTTCCTAGTGGAATAGAGTTAGATAAATTTTATAAAGAAAATAATAAAGAATTAAATAAGTTAGAACTAAGAAAGAGTTTAGGCATAGATAAAGATGATTTTGTGGTTTTATTTGTTGGGCGAATGGGAACTGAAAAAAACGTTGAATTACTTCTTCAATCTATGAAGAATCTTAAAGATAGTTGTAAAAAATTAAAATTGTTAGTTGTTGGTAGTGGCCCTCAATTAGAAGAATATATGGAATATGTTAAAGATAATAAACTTGATAAGTGTGTTATATTTACTGGAGCTGTTCCTTGGGATAAGATTCAAGATTATTATTTAATATCAGATGTATTTACTACGGCTTCTACAACTGAGACACAAGGACTTACAGTAGTAGAAGCTATGGCAAGTTCACTTCCTGTTGTGGCTATAGATGATGATAGTTTTAGTGGAACAGTTATAGATGGATTAAATGGATTTATATTTAAAAATAAGAGAGATTATAAGAGATGTATTATTAAATTGTATGAAGATAGAGAATTGGTGAAAAAATTATCTAAACAGGCTAGAATATCTTCAGAAGTTCATTCTGGAAAATACTTTGCTGAGAGAATATTAGATGTTTATAGAATAGCGATTAACAATTATGATAATACAAGTATTGTTAATAAAATTAAAAATGCTATTAGAGGTGATAATGATGAACAAGATGGCGATTCTTAATCATAAAATGAATTTATTATATGATGAGGTTCATAATTATATAAATGAACTTAATAGTATAGATACTGATAATGATATAGTAGTATGCCCAAGTAGTCTATATTTAGAGAGCTTTTCTAATTATTGTGAATGGGGAGTAGGATGTCAAAATTTTTATTATGAAGAAGAAGGTAATTATACTGGTGAAATATCTACTAATCAATTAAAGAGCATGGGTATTGATTATGCAATGATAGGGCATTATGAGAGAAAAAAATATTTTAATGATACCTTAGAGGATGACAAGAAAAAACTAGAAGCTCTTATTGATGCTAATATTATGCCTATTCTATGTATAGGTGAAGAAAAGAAAGGTGATAAAATAGATAATGTTATTAAAAAACTAGATAAAGTTATTAAAAATATATCACATATAGAATTTATAACTTTTGCTTATGAACCTTCTTTTTCTATAAATGGTGATGATATGTATGATATTGAAGAGTTAACTTTAAGAATTAAGACTATATATGATTATTTAGAAAAAAAATATAAGACGAAACCTAGAATTGTATATGGAGGTGGAGTGACTTCTAATAATATAAAAAAAATATTGCAAATAGAAGAATTATGTGGTATCATTTTAGGTACATCTTCTATTTCAATATCTTTTGTGAAAGATATTGTTAGTAACATGTAGTAATTTTTGTAGTATTTTAATTAGGGAAGTTTAATTTTATTTCTCTTTTTGTTTTATTCGACAAAAGATGACACCTGTTGTAGTTATAATATATACAGAAAGAAGAAAGGAATAGTAAAAAATGGAAAAAATTAGAATATTAATGATTGATGATAATGTTAATTTAACAGAGATGGTAAAGGAGTATTTTAAAAATAATAAAAAAATAGAAGTCTCTATTTGCTGTTATAATGGTTTAGATGGAATTGAGGCTATTGTAAATAAAGAAGATGAATATGATTTAATATTATTGGACTTGATTATGCCTAAAAAAGATGGAATGTATGTTTTGGAAGAATTAAAGAAAAAGGGAATAAACAAGAATATTATAGTTGAATCTTCATATAATACTCCAGAAGTTATTAGAAAAGTTAGTGAATATGGGGTTAATTATTATATATTGAAGCCATTTGAATTAACTGATCTAGAAAGTAGAATATTAGATGTTTTTAAAATTCAAGATAATGCTAGTGTTAATTTAGTGCATAACAA
Organism: uncultured Erysipelotrichaceae bacterium; assembly: GCA_902766875.1. Taxonomy (GTDB): domain Bacteria; phylum Bacillota_I; class Bacilli_A; order RF39; family UBA660; genus RUG11215. The sequence continues at coordinate 9,853 of CACXFI010000123.1, forward strand.
TCTACAAATATCTATTACGAAGATGTTACATGAATTGGGGATGCCTTCTCATATTAAGGGGTATCAATATATTAGAGAAGGAATTTGTATGATTTATGATAATCCAGATATGATAGGTGGGATTACTAAAGAATTATATCCGGATTTGGCTACTAAATTTGATACTACTGTATCTAGAGTTGAGAGAGCTATTAGGCATGCTATTGAAGTTAGTTGGAATAGAGGAGATTGGGATTTGATGGAAGAAGTATTTGGACATAGTGTTGATATCGATAAGGCTAAACCAACTAACTCAGAATTTATTGTGACAATAGCTGATAAATTAAGATTAGAATTTATGAAACAGGAGGTGTATAAATAATGTCATATTTTAATGCTACTAAAGTAGAATGCAGTAAAGAACAATTAAAAGAAATATTTTGGCAAGCTTCTTGTCCTGAATGTGGTGGCGATTTAACACTTTATGAGGGAGCTATATTATATTGTAAAAAATGTAATAAAAGTTATTTTAATCAAGAAGTTATAGAAGCTAGTAAGAATCCTCAAAGAGGATATTCTAAGGGCTATACTAAAGAATTAAAAATTTCTACAAAATAAATAAAAAAGATGGTTTTTTTAAGAAAATACTATCTTTTTTTTATTATTTTTGATATAATTATAAATATAATGGATGATAATGTAGAAAGGAGTGATATTGTGAATTATATTATTGGTAACAAAGAAAAAAATAATAGAACAATGAAACTCCTTTTATTAAATATATTTATTATATTAATGGTAATTATTTTAACTATTACTGGAGTTTTTGCCTATAAAGAAGCTTACGCTACTAATACTGAAGATGTTAGCGGTACTGTTCTTGCTCAAACTTTTTTAAAAGGAACAAATATAGGCCCAGTATTGGACCCTTTAGCTGATGGGGTTAGTAGTATTATAAGAGTTACTAATGATAGTAATGAGCTTATTAATACTGAAGCTATATTAGAAATTAGTAATATTTCAGAAACATTAAAAGATCAAAGCTTTAAATATATATTACTTACTAGTACTGATAGAGAATTTACTCATTGTAATAGTGTTACTACTGCTACATATAGTGATTGTGATATGGTAGCTAGTGGAGATTTTGTTACGGCTGATACACAAAATGGTTTATCTTTAGGAGCTGGAATAACAGTTCCAGCTAATAGTACTTTATTTTATAAATTAATTATTTATATTGATGGCACCCAAGAAAATAACCATGATATAATGGCTGATAATTTAAGTGGGCTATGGAGAGTAGTAAATACTACTGTTTATACTATTACTTTGGATAATAGATGTAGTGGTACTGGAACACCAGGTACAGAATTTGTTTATGAATCTTATGGTAATAAATTCTATCATGATGAAAATGGTAATAAAATGACCAATACAAGATTTCCAATAGAAATTCCAACATGTAAAGGATATATATTTACTGGATATTATACTGAAACTACTGGTGGATATTTAAGAATAAATAATAATGGTTATTTAGCTTCAGAGTTAAGCCCAAGTAGCATAAATAATAATTCACAAATATGGTATGGTAGATGGAATGCTAATATTTATAATATTGCATTAGAAAGTGAAGATGCTACAACTCATGGCACTCAAATGATATATGAAAAATATGGCGATGGATATTATTTAAATAATAATGCTACAAATAAGATGGGTACTGGTGCTAATAAGATTACAAAACCAGAAAAAACTGGTTATACGTTTGCTGGATATTATACGAGTAATGTAGCAGATAATAATTGTGGAAGTGATTCATTTATCGGTAGCAATGAATTTTTAACTAATAATGCTAGTAATACTTATTTTAGTACTGATGGTACTTTACATGCATGTTTTAATAGTAAAATATATAATATATCTTTAAATGCCCAAAATGCTACTACTCAAGGGACTACATCTATATATGAAAAATATGCGGTTGGAGTTTATTTAAATAATAATGGTACAAATGAAATGACTGTTACTAGTAATCCAATAACCGTACCTCAAAAAAAATATACTGTAACTTTAAATTATAATTATGAAGGTAGTACTAACGAAAATAAGACAGCAACTTGGAATTTTGGTGGATATTTCACAGAAACTGAAGGTAGAGGTACACAACTAATCGATAGTAATGGTAAAATTACTGGTGATTTTACCAATACATATTTTGATGATGATAATACTATATATGCTAAATGGACTGGTGGCACAATTAATCTTCCAAATCCAGAAAGATCTGGTTATATATTTGACGGATGGTATACTGAAGAAGATGGAGGCACACAAGTTACTAGTAGTACTACATTTGATGAAAGTAATACTACTAATAATAGTGTAACTATATATGCACACTGGAGTGTAAATAGTACAAATAAGGTAACATTAACCCTAAAGAAAGATGGAAATAATTG
>CACXFI010000124.1 GCA_902766875.1 uncultured Erysipelotrichaceae bacterium
GTAAAGAAGTTTGCTAACAAAAACAAAGTTAATATATACTATATTGATTTAAATGAGTTGTCTCAAGATGACTATACTAACTTTACATCTTCAAATACATTCTTTAAAGAAAATAAAGAATGGGGTACTCCTACTACAATAGTTATCACTGGAACAGAAGTAAGTGATAGTTTAGTAGGAGAGACAGACGAAAATACGCTTAAAGAATTTATGCAAAAAAATGAATTAATGGGGTAGATAATAATGGCTAAAACTTATAAGAGAATACTGGAATTTAAAAGAAAATATCCAGATACATTGACTTTCAGACTTAGACTACATTGTGATGTAATAGATAAACATTTAAATCCTGATGAAGAAATACTATATGCTTTTGCTGGCCAAAAAAATGATAATTTCTGGGAAATATTCAATACTTGTGTCGTAGTTATTACTAACAAAAGAATAATGATAGGTACTAAAAGAGTATTATGGGGATATTTCTTCTCATCTATAACACCAGATATGTTTAATGATATAGAAGTTAATAGTAGTCTTATATGGGGTAATGTTGTTATAGATACAATTAAAGAAGTAGTAACAATTTCTAATATATCTAAAAGAGCTTTACCAGAAGTCGAAACAGAAATCAGTTCTTATATGATGGAAGCTAAAAAATTATATCCAGATAGAAGCGATGAAAAAAGAAAAAATGAAAAAAAATAAGAACTTTAAGTTCTTTTTTTCATATTCTATATTAGGTGATTTTATGTTTGAAATATATAAAGTTAAAGATAATGAAAACCTAGACATAATAGCAGATAATTATAACACTAGCCCTGAATATATATTAAAAATAAATGGCTTAGATAGAAATATATCATCAGGAGAAAATATAATAGTACCTAAAGTAATAAATTATTATACAGATTATTACAGTATAAAAGAAGGAATTAATTTAACGGAATTTGCTAAAGAAAATAATATTGATGATAGACTATTAAGTAACTTAAACGGATTAAATAAAGAAGATTATCTTTATCCCAATCAAACTATATTAATACCCAAAAATAACATGAATTATTATATAACAACAGATACAGATACTTTAAATGATATTAGTAAAATCATGAATGTTAATATAATAGATTTAATAAATCAAAATAATAATATATTTTTAAAAAAGGGGCAGTTAATAATATATAAAGAAAAATAATTTTATTTTTCTTTATTTTTCTTTATTTTTATTATATAATATAAATTAGAATAGAGGGATGTAATATGATATTAAGAAAACCATATGCTTTTTTGATAAAACACTTTAAATTAATTCATCTAATTATTACTATAATGATTGGCTATGCAACTTTCCTTATGAGTGACACTTTAAGATATCTGGTAAATAATTTCCCTAAAGTAGTAAAAAGAGCAGATGCCCTAAATCATATACATTATGGAGCAGTAGTATTATACATTATTTCAATACTAGCTGTGGGAGTTATTATTTGGTTAATGAGATATAAAAATAAGCCAAGAATGATGTATAGAATATATATAATTACCTACATAGCAGTTTTAATAATTTCTTTTTTATCATTTAATACAGTAAACGCTATATATACAAATGATGCAACCTTAAAAAGCACAAAAGCAGTAATAGACCTACTTAGAATATCATCCTGGGTTCAATACTATTTTATAGCCTTTACATTAACTAGAGGACTAGGATTTGATGTTAAAAAGTTTAATTTTGCTGGAGATCTAGAAGAATTTAATATTGAAAAACAAGATGCTGAAGAAATAGAAGTAACTATAAGCGGTGATGGTGGAAAACTTCAAAGAAGAGGTAGAAGATCATTAAGAGAATTAAAGTATTATTATGTTGAAAATAAATATGTAATAAATATCATATTAATAGCCGTAGCAGCGATAGCTTTAATATGGATAATTAGAGATAGAACTGTAACTAATGTCGTATATAATGAAGGAGATTCCATAGCATCAGGTAAATTTACTATAGGTGTTGAAAAAACTTATATAACTAATACAGATAGTGATGGTAAAAAAATATTAGAAAATGATGATAAGTTAGTAATAGTAAAAATATCAGCTAAAACAAATGACAAATACAAATATAAATTAAATACTAATTATTTAACATTAGAAATAGGTAGAGCTCAATTTACTCCAACCAATAAATATAATAATTATTTTAGAGATATAGGAACAATATATAAAAATCAATATTTATATAATACCCCTAAAAACTATATATTAGTATTTAGAATAGATAAAAAATCAGCCAGAAGAAATATGACTTTCAAATATTTAGGAGGTTTAGAAGGAGCTAGAAATTTAGATTTTAATATAGATCCAATAGGAGTAGGTAATAGTAGTACTGTATCTAGTGTAAAATTAAATAACTATTTAAAATTTGATAATTCAATATTAGGTAATACCAAATTAAAAATAAAAGAATATCAAATCCAAGAAAAATTTGAATATAATTATTGTTATTTAGATAATTGTAATAATAAAGCAGTAATAGATAGTTCAGGTAACAATATTTTAAAATTAACAATTGATTCTAAAATAGATGATAATATATATATAGATAAAGATTGGGATTATATAATTAATAATTATGCAACTATCTACTATTATTTAGATAATATTACTAGATATAGCAATATTATCTATAGTAAAACACCAAATGATATAAATGATACTATTTATATAGAAGTAGATAAGGACATTGAAAAAGCTTCTAAAATTTGGATAGAATTTAATATTAGAAATCAAATATATAAATATACATTAAAAGAAAGTTAATTTTTAACTTTCTTTTTACTTATACTTGTCAAACCTTTATTTTTCTGATATAATCTATATGTGTTTGACATATATTATTTATATATGGAGTCATAGCCAAGTGGTAAGGCACGGGACTGCAACTCCCTGAGCGTTGGTTCAAATCCGACTGGCTCCTCCAA
>CACXFI010000125.1 GCA_902766875.1 uncultured Erysipelotrichaceae bacterium
AGTTGGATGAATAAAACTAATAGATTTAGCAAATAAAGCTATATTAGTACCAGGACTAGCTTTTTTATTATATTTCATATCTCCAACTAAAGGATAACCCCTACTACTAAATTGTACCCTTATCTGATGACTTCTACCCGTAACTAAATTAATCTTAACTAAATTTAAATTATCCTTTCTATCAACAACTTCATAATCTAATATAGCAATCTTTCCCTTATCATTAGAAGTAATATAACTCTTATTATCTTTCTCATTCTTAGCCATATAATCTTCAAAATGACCTTTATCAGAAATATTACCTTCTACTACAGCATAATAAACCTTCTTAAACTTATTATTTCTAACTTGTTCACTAAGTCTAGAAGCAGCTTTCGAAGTCTTAGCAAAAACCATCACCCCACCAACAGGCCTATCTAATCTATGAACAAGCCCAATATAAGCATCACCAAACTTACCCTCATTTTTTTTCCTATATTCTTTTAATATACTAATCATATCCATATCATTACTATTATCTTTTTGAACTGGAACATTAACAATCTTTTCTACTACTAATAAATGATTATCTTCATAAATAATATTAATCTTTGGTAACTCTTCCATAAATACCACAAGGTAGGAGCAAATTATCTTCTGTAACAGGAAGAATATTTTCTCCACATTCTATTTTTTGATTCTTAAATTCCAATTTCAATATATTTTCTAAAGAAATATGACTAATACCAGTAGTATAACTACTAATCATAATAAAAGAATAATCAGGATCCAATATATCTTTAACTTTATCCAATAACTTAGAAAAATCATTTTCAAATTTCCATACTTCCTTATTAGGACCTCTACCATAGCTAGGAGGATCCATAATAATACCATGATATGTTCTTCCCCTTCTTTTTTCTCTTTCAATAAATTTAATAACATCATCAGTTATAAATCTAATAGTTTTATCTTCTAAATGACATAATTTCATATTCTCTTTTGCCCATTCGTTCATACCTTTTGAAGCATCAACATGTACTACTTCTGTAGCTCCTGCCTTAGATGCCGCCATAGTAGCGCAACCCGTATAAGCAAATAAATTTAATACTCTCATCTCTTCATGATTTTCCCTATATTCTTTAATTTTATTACTAATATAATCCCAATTGGCAGCCTGCTCTGGGAAAATACCAGTATGCTTAAAATTAGTAGGAGATACTTTAAAAGTTAAATCTTTATAATGAATAGTCCAATGTTCTGGAATCTTCTTTTTAAATTCCCAATATCCACCACCATCATTACTTCTATGATAATATCCATCATAATTATCCCATTTATTTTTTTTATTCCATATAATTTGTGGATCAGGTCTATTTAATATAATATTTCCCCATCTTTCTAATTTTTCACCATTACCAGTTTTTATACATTCATAATCTTTCCATCCATTACTAATATTCATAATGCACCTCAAAAACATTATAACACTATAATAAAAAAAATAACAAGTATATCTTGTTATCCAATATTTATATTTTTACTATCTTTCTTAGGTAATTCTTGTTTAGGAAAAGATACCTCTAATACCCCATCATTATAAACTGCCTTAATATCTTCATATCTTTTAAATCCAATATAAAAACTTCTTCTAATTTCTCCAATAAATCTTTCTCTTCTAACATAACTAATACCAGTAACATCCACTTTAATAGCCTTAATATTCAAATAACCATTTTCATAATCAATAAACAAATTATTTCTACTAACACCAGGTACATCTATAACAATAAAATACTTGTCTCCCTTCTCAATAATATCAGCTCTCATATAACTATTACTACCAGTCCCAGGATTTTCAAATTTATTAAAATAATCATTAACAGTATAATTATTTCTAGGCATCATAATATCCCTCATTTCTAAGAATATTATTACCTATAATAATTATAATATACAAAAAAAGAAGCTAATTATCACTTCTCTTAACATATTCTTCTCTCATAACAGATATCATTCTAACAATCATATCCAAATCTTTATCAGTTAAATAGTAACAACCATCATTAATAATCTTCATTTTTTCATCATAAGACATAGATTTACTCTTCATATCAGCTAAAGATGCTATATCAACATTAAATATAGTAGCTATATCCTTAACCATTGTAATAGTAGGATCATTTTTACCAGTTTCCACTCTTGATAATAAATTTCTATTAACATTTAACTTTTGAGCTAAAACTTCTTGAGACATACCGTTACTTTTTCTTAAAGATTTAATCTTCTCTCCAATTTTCACGATTATCACTTCCAACTTCTTAAGGTTATTATACCTATCAAAGATTTACAATAAAACTACTTGGTAATAATATTACCAGAATGAATTAAATTATACCAAAAAACTTTTTTTAAATTATATTTATATATTAATAACAATATGATATAATTAATAAAAGAAAGATGTGATAAATGTGAATAATATTAAGTATAGAAAATCTATTAAAGAAGATATTCCTTTTATAAATAATTTGTTTATAGAAATGGTAAAAACAGTAAATGAAAGAATGATAAAAGCAGGAATAGAACCATATACAGAATTAGAAAAAGGATTTGAAGAAGGATATCTAGAATCATTTTATAATGATAATGATAAATTAATCTACGTAGCTGAAGATAATAATAAAATAATAGGATTTTTATCAATATGTAAGTATGATGATTATATATATTTAGATAATTATTGTGTTAATTATAAATATAGAGGAAAAGGCATTGGTACAGAATTAATGACTTTATCTTATCAATTTGCCAAAAGACAAAATATAAATAAAATTATAACTCATGTTGAATCAGCTAATTATGAATCAAGAAAATATTATAAAAATAAAGGATTTAAATTAATAAAAAAAGAAGGAAATAGATTATTAATTAATAAGGAGTTATAACAAATGACACCAGAAAAAAGAAAAGAAATTTTAGATAATAATAATTTAATAATTAATAGAGTTATGGAAGAAATAAACAAAAAATGTCCTGATAGCATAGATATGGTAGCTATATCAGGATCATTTTGTAATGGTCTATACTATGAAAAATCAGATTTAGACTTATTTATTTTAGCTAACAGCAAAGAAGCAGAAATAATATCTAAATGCTTCATACTAGATGACATTGGCCAAGATATATATATTACATATTGGGATAGGTTAGAAGAAATGTCTGAGTATAATAATCCTTTTGTTAGTAAATTAAAAAAATTAGATATAATATATACTAAAAATGAAGATGTATTAAAAAGATATAAAAATATTCAACAAAAATTAAATACTAATATGAATGATGATAGAATGATAAATTCTAAAATAGGCAAGTATTTAGGTAAAGTCATATACTTAAAAAATAAAATTCAAAATGATAATAATTTAGATAATTCTTACAGATTATTAGGATTAATAATAGATGAAATAGAAAAAATTATCTATTTAATTAATAAAAAATATATAGAAGGTGGTACTAAAAGTATTCCTAAAGAAATATCAAAAATGAATATACTACCAAATAACTTTTTAGAAAATTATTTAAAATTAGTAGAGTGTACAGATACTAGTCAAATAAAAGAAAAAGTTCAATTAGTTACTGATTCACTAAAAAAATATTTTATAGATAATAATATTAAAATAGAACAATATACAGAAAAAGAAGAAACTATTTTAGTGAAAAAAGATATAACTAGAGAAGATTTAATTGGTACATATGAAGAATTATTTTCTAATTATTATAATAAGTTATATCACGCTTATAATATTAATAACAAATATTTATCATTTAGAACAATGATAGATGCTCAAAGATTTTTTGATGAATTCTATAATGAATATAATATTCCTAAATTTAATCTAATTGAAAAATACAATCCCAATGATTTAAAAGAAAATGCAGAAACTTTTTCAAAATATTTATCTAAATGGAAAAAATTATATGATACTTTCGGACTAGAGATAGAAAAATATAATAGTATTGATGAATTATATAAAGAAAATAAACAATTAATTAAGACTAAGTAATAAACTTAGTCTTTTTTGTGGTATAATATATAAAGATTTAGGAGGATTATATGATAACAAAAGATAAATTAAAAGATTATGCTAGCAAGCTAATGTTTGATATGAATGATTCTGAATATGAGACATTAGAAAAAGAATTTGAAATAATATTAAAACAAATGGATTTAATAGGTAATATCAAAGATATTAAAGATGTAGAACCAATGACTTTTCCATTTCCTATAGAAGGAGTAACATTTAGAGAAGATATACCAACAGAATCTCTAGACATAGAAGATGTCTTAAAAAATGCTAAAGATGTAGAAAATTCCATGGTCAAAGTACCAAAGGTGGTGGAATAATGAATATAGATGAATTAAGAATTAAATTAGATAATAAAGAACTAACTAGTGATGATTTATTTAAAGAATCTGTAGATAAAGCACATAAATATCAAGATGATTACAATGCCTTTATAACAATTTTAGACAAAAAAGAAGAAATATCTAGTAGTAGTTATTTATCTGGAATACCATATGCTTTAAAAGACAATGTATCTACCAAAGGAATATTAACAACAGCTTCCTCTAATATCTTAAAAGATTATATACCAGTATATGATGCCACAATCTATGAAAAATTAAAAAATAGTGGAGCTGTCTTAGTAGGTAAAACAGTTTTAGATGAACTAGCCATGGGAGGTACTGGAACTACAGGACACACGGGTGTAGTTAAAAATCCTTGGGATAAAACTAGATTAATAGGAGGATCATCTGCCGGTAGTGCCGCAGCCGTAGCAGCAGGAATAGTTCCCTTTGCTATAGGTTCTGATACTGGAGATTCTGTACGAAAACCAGCAGCCTTTGGTGGAGTAGTAGGATTTAAACCAACTTATGGAAGAATATCAAGATATGGATTATTTGCCTTTGCTTCATCCCTAGATCACTTAGGAGTATTTGCTAGAAATGTTAAAGATATAGCTTCAGTCATGAATGTAATAAAAGGACATGATCCTAAAGATATGACAAGTCTTCCTGATGATAATAAAGACTATACAAAAACTCTAAATGATAGTATCAAAGGAAGAAAACTATTCTATTTTAAAGAAGCCTGTAATCTAGATAATTAT
>CACXFI010000126.1 GCA_902766875.1 uncultured Erysipelotrichaceae bacterium
ATTGCCTCTAATATAAGCTCCAGGTCTTATCTCACTATCTCTATCTATAATACAAGGGCCTATTATAGTTGCATTATCACTAACCTTCACACTCTTATTAATCCAAATATTATTATCTATTACATAATACTCTTCTTTATCCAAAGTACTCCCTAATTCTAATATAAAATCATGAATTTTAGGTAATACTTCATATGGATATTTTACATTTAAAAATATATCTTTACTAATAGTATGTTCTAAATCTAATAAATCAGATACTTCTATTTCCATAATTACCTCCTATTACTTTCCCATATACTTCTAACATATCTTAATGATAAAGTTGACAAAGTAAAACCTAATACCGGTACTAATGAACTTAACCATATATTACTAACCTTACTTATCATAAAAGAATAAATAACTACCACTATATAAGTCAAAATACATATACATATTCTTCTAGTAAGACTAGTCTCCCATGCCTTATCAGTTTCAACTCTCTTATTTCTTTCTTTAATCTTATTAATTTCATTTTCTAACTCTTTCATTTTCCTATCTCCTTCTATTAAATATTTTATCTAAAAATACATATACTCCATCTTCATCATTAGATAAAGTTACTTCTTTAGCTACTTTTTTAATTTCTGGAAGAGCATTTTTCATAGCAACACCCATACCTACCCCACTAATTATTTCTAAATCATTACCACTATCCCCAAAAAATATAACTTCCGATACAGATATATTTAACTTATTACATAATCTTTTTAATGCTGTATACTTATTTACATTATAGGGAGCTATAGTAACCCACTTACTATTATCACTATCAGTATCTTGCATAATAATACTATCTACATCCCTACAATTATTCTTAATATAATCTCTACATTTATCTATATCCTCTAAAGAAACAAATATATTAACTTTATGAATATCTTCCTTTATATCATCTACTTTATCTATAGGTATTTCAAAATCTCTAAAAGAACCTATATTATCAGTATATATATAGTATTTAGATAAACTACAAAAAGACATTCCATTACTATTATCTTTATACTTATCAAATAACTTACGAATAGTATCTAAACTAACACTATTAATAGATTCCCCCTTATCTTTATCTACATCATATATATAATTACCATTACTAAGTATTAAATAATTAAACATATTAATATCACATACACTATTTACACTAGATAAATTTCTAGCTGTAACTCCAACTATATAATATCCTCTATTCTTTAAATCTATTAAAATATTCTTATTATTCTCACTAACTTTCTTATCACTACTAAGAAGTGTACTATCAAAATCCGTAGCTATCATTTTATATTTCATAAAATCACCTATATAATACTATTTAATTTATCAATAACTAACTCTAATACTTTATTCTTATTCTTATCTCTACTATCTTCTAATACTTCTATACTATATTCATAATACTTATCATTATCTCTATCATAAATACTAATATATACAATATTATCTTTACCATAAGGATTATTAACATCAAATCTATTTAATTTACCAGTAATACCTATCCCATAATTAGAATCAGTATAATTACTAATAGTCTTACTCATATCATTAGCAACTTCTATACTATATACCGTATATTTATCTATATTATCACTATTAACACCCATCTTAATCTTATACTGATTAGAATAAGTAACAGCCCCAAATTTAAATACCTCTGATGACCCTTCTATATTAGTAATAGCATTAGCAATACATCCACCCGTACAAGATTCCATAGTACTAATACTTTTATTTAATTTTATTAATTTATTAACTATATCCTTCACATTATCACCATAACTATTATACCACATAAAAATATTTATAACAAAAAAGAGCTAAAAAGCTCTTCCTCTATATATCGTTAATTAAAATAAGTCCTTATAAATATATATTATACATAGTTATACTAACATCTCCAATAATAATATATTTATTATAAATAGACTAATCTACTATATTATTAAACAAATCAGTTACTTATCACACACTAATTTATATATTCCCTTTTATTCTTTTATCCGTTAGCAAATTAATCTCTACATCGTTAGCCATACTAACTTTATAAATCTATGTTGCTACTAATATATAGACATAATCATCTATCTTATAAACATCCCTCCTTATTATAGTTATACTACTCTATCATAACTATTCTAATTTTATTATAAAATAGCACATAATCATAGTCAATAAATTTAATATCACTTAACAAAATTTGACACTTTCTATTTAGACATATACCATAACATAATTATCTATATATACATATAATAAAATGATTTAAGGAGGAATTATGAAAAAAATAGTAATTAGTTTTTTTATATTACTTGTAGTTATATCTATAACTATATGTTTTAAATTTAAAGAAAAAGAAAAAGATACTACTCTAACTACTGTAAAAGTAGCAGAAGTAACCCATAGTATCTTTTATGCACC
>CACXFI010000127.1 GCA_902766875.1 uncultured Erysipelotrichaceae bacterium
ACTTCAATTAATATATCTTTATTCTTTAATTCTTTATTAACAACAATCTTTCTACATATCTTAGTAATTTGTCTATCTAATTCTCTTATACCAGACTCTCTAGTATAATTTTCTATAATCTTCATAATAGCCTCATCTGTAATCATAAAAGTATCTAAATTATAATCTTCTGCTAATTTAGGTATCAAATAATTTTTAGCTATCTCTACTTTCTCAAAATTAGTATAACTAGATAATTCTATTATTTCTAACCTATCTCTTAAAGGAACAGGTATATTATCTATATTATTAGCCGTTAATATAAACATAACTCTAGATAAATCAAATTCTTCTTCTATATAATTATCCATAAACATATAATTTTGTTCTTTATCTAAAACATCAAGTAAACTACTAGCCGGATCTCCCTTATAATTAGAAGTCATCTTATCTATCTCATCAATTAAAAATAAAGGATTATTAACCTTAGCCTTCTTAATACCCTGAATAATCTTACCAGGATTAGCCCCTATATAAGTCCTTCTATGTCCCTTAATTTCTCCTTCATCATTAACTCCTCCAACACTAATCTTAACAAATTTCTTGTTTATAGCTGTAGCGATAGATTTAGCAATACTAGTCTTACCAGTACCAGGAGGTCCCACCAAACATATAATAGGCGTATTTAACCCAGCCGTATGATTTTTAATAGCTATATATTCAATAATTCTGCTCTTAACTTCCTCTAACCCATAATGTGATTTATTAAGACTATCTTGAATTTCTTTTAAATCATAATTATCTATAGTAGATACATTCCAAGGAAGCGATATTAACCAATCTATATAATTTCTTATAATAGTAATATCAGGACTACTAGGAGGAGCAAGTTCATATCTTTTTATCTCATCCTGTAATCTAAATCTAATATTATCAGGTAGATTTAAAGATTCAATTTTATTATTTAATAAATTAATATCTCTTTCTTTTAAATCCGATTCTCCCAATTCTTCTTTTATTAATTTTATCTTTTCCCTTAATATATATTCTTTTTGACTATTATCTAAATTATCTTTAAGTTTAGATTCAATATCATTCTCTAATTTAATATTTTCTAACTCAATATGCATATCCTCTATAATAGATCTCACTCTATTCATAGGATTAGACATACCAATATATTTTAATTTTGAAGGATAATTTAAAGGAAGTTCTCCAACTATAATATCAGATAATTTACCAATGCTATCTACACCGCTTATTTTTCCTAACACACTATTTGTCATATAAGAAGAGGTATCAATATAATCATTTAAATCTCTAAGTAAAATTCTTTTTAAAGCATTAGCCTCATCTTCATTATAATCAAATTCTTTAGTAGCGATAACAAAAGCATTAAGAGTTTCATTATCTCCTTCTATATAGTTTAAAACTTCTACTCTATCTATACCTTGTATAGTAATTCTAAAATTACCATTAGGAAGTTCAATTTTAGAATTAATTTTACCTAAAATAAGCATTTTAGGTAAATCCCTATAATTAGGATTTTCTTCTAATGGATCGGTAAGATTAAGAAGTAAAATATAACTATCATTATATTTTATAGACTTATCTATAACATATTTATCTTTTACAGAACTAAACTCTATCTTAAGCTCATTATAAGGGAACAATATTAAATCTCTTAAAAATATAATTGGCAAATTAGTCTCAATCATAATATCGTTCCTTCCCATATATTTAAAAATGAATTATCTTATTATTAATAATAAAATAATTCACTTCCTTTCTTTTCACTTGAGTAAATATTCTATCACAAAAAAAAAATATATCAAGTAAATTTTGATATATTTTTATTAATTTAAATCACCAAATAATTTATCTTCGTCACCTTCACAATAAGCTTCTCCGATTTTCTTACCTTCTACATAATCTTTACCAGTTATTTGACATCCAACCTTCGTCATAGAATCTTTTAAATACCCACCAAACATCTTAACAAGTGCTATAGCGACTACTGTAATAAAAGATATAATAAGTACATATTCAACTAAAGTTTGACCTTTATTATTAAGTTTCATACTCTTCACCTACTCTAACATAATTATATAATTATATAACCTTAAAGTCAATAATTATTTTAAATCTATTACATAAGGATTATCCTTAGTACCATTACCATCTTTAACAATAACCTTATTATTTAAATATCCTACCGGTCTAATAGACAAAGAACTATCTATAGAAGCAGATATAACACTATTATCCTGAACACTAAATACTTTATCACTAGTATCTTTAATACTAGATATAGTATATCCATTATTATTAAGATAACTATCACATAAATCTATTATATTAGGACATAATCTTAAATCTCTAGAATAAATATAATCACTAGGATAGATAAGACCTAAATAACCATTCCATATCGTCTTAGTATCTCTTTCACTATCATATAAATTTTTACTATTATCATCCAAAGAGACACTTCCTAAATAATAATCATTCTTAACTAATAAACTAACACTATCCTTATCTATTTTATTCCAAAAAATATTAGATTCTGTAAAATTAGGATTAATCATTTTCATTATACTAGAAGCCTTAAAATTATTACTAATATCACTATATATATTATTATCTAAACTATCATTTCTAATTATTTTAATATTATCATTAAATAGTCCTATTATTCTCCATAACTCATTATTAAATTTTATATAATTATTAGGATTATTACCATAATATCTAATATTATCATTGCTATCTTTCATAAGACCTACAATAGAATTATATAATATATTCTCATTATTGATATTTACTTCTTCCATATTATTATCATTAAATAAAGTCTTAATTTTACTAACTAATGTATTATCTTCTACTACTTCATTATTATTTTCTACTACTTCTTCATTTTTAACTTTCTCTATACTATCATTATTTCCATTTTTAATAGAATACTTATCATCAATTTTATCTTTATCGTCAAAACTATCAGTATCAGTTAATACATATAAATTAAAACTATAATTATAACTACATTTATTACTTACTTTAAGTACTATAGTCTTAGATATGTTAGCATCAATTAAATCCTTAACATAAGATGTATTTTCATCATGAACAATATCTATACACTCTTCTAATTTACTAGTATATAAGCCATAATACATAGATTTATCAGTAGGATTTAAAATATTTAAAGTAATATTAATATCATTATTAGAATAAGTATTAATTCTTCTATATTCTATAACATCAGATAAACTTATATCATAAGTTTTAGAATTAATATCTAAAGAAGCAACTACATATTCTTCAGTAAATAAGGCATAAGTAGAATATATAGATAAACTAAATAAACCAATTATTATCACAAAAATTAAATATGTTTCTTTAATCTTTCTCATAATCACTTATCCCTTTCCTATAATAATATAATTATATCATTTATTTATATAATTAATCAATATACTTTTCTTTTAATTTAATATTTATAGTATCATTACTATTAAATTTAGTACCTGGAGCAATACTTTGCTCATATACATAACCAGTACCTTCTAATTTATAATTAATATTAATCATTTTTAATAATTTATTAACATCTTTATATGATAATCCTGTTAAATCAATCATAGTATTATCATAATCATTACTAACGAGTATAATATTATCTCCATTGTATAAAATATTATTTTTACTTGGATATTGATTAATAATTTTACCATTAGTTCCTAAAGAAATTACTCTAATACCATTCTTTTCTAATTCTTTTTTAACTTCATCTATAGGTTTATTCAAATAAGAATCTATTTTTATTTTTTTAGTATCAGTATTAGTAGCATCAATGTTCATATACTTACTTGTATTAACAACGACATCTTTTACAGCTGGTGCTATGTAATTGGTAGTATCTTTCGGTTTTTTTACTGCCATATATACTATTAATTCAGGATTATCTTTAGGATAAATTCCTGCAAAAGAATAAATATAATCGCTACTACCAGTCATATAACCATTAGTTTTATCATCCCATATCTGAGCAGTACCAGTTTTTCCTATCATCGGATAATCTTCCATATAATAAGCATTACCAGTACAATTAGCCTTATCATCACAAATAACGCTTTCCATTAAATTCTTCATCTTATCTATAGTATCTTCACTAGCTACTGTCTTTATAGCTTCCCTTTGACCTTCATAAGTTATTTCTTTAGTATCAGTATCAACTATTTTATCTACTATATATGGTCTTAATAATTCTCCATTATTAGTAATAGCAGTTAATCCTTGTACTATTTGAATAGCAGTAGTATTAATACCCTGTCCATAACCAGCAGTAGCTACTTCTATTTCATAATTAAAATCAATATTACCAGAAGCTTCCCCATATAAAGGAAATCCCAAAGTTTCTCCAAAACCATAATCATTATAACAAGCATGTAATATTTTTTTATTAAGACCATTTTTAACTAAATTAGCAACAGCAATATTAGAAGATAAAGCAAATCCCTTATCATAAGTAATATTACCCCAACCAGCCTTATTCCAGTCCTTAATTGTAGTTTTCTCACCACTTGCATCTTCGTATGTCATACTACCAGAAGTATAAGTAGCATTACCATTATATAAATTGTTTTCTATATCACACATATAACTAAAAACTTTCATAACAGAACCTGGTTCATACGCATAACTAACTATCGGATCAACATAAGAAGTAATATCTTTAATATTAGGATCAAACGAAGGATTAGATCCATAAGCCAAAATAGCTCCTGTTCTAGCATCAGCCACTAACATTAAAGCAAGTTCCGCTTTAGAATCATTTATAGTTTTCTCTAATGCGTTCTCTACAAATAATTGAATATTACTATCTATTGTTAAATAAACATCATCCCCATTTTGAGCTTCTTCTTTATATTCTCTTCCGTTAGCAATCTTATAACCATATCTATCACGTTCATATGTAATTTTACCAGCTTTCCCAGATAAAGTATCATTAAAATAAGATTCTAATCCTAATTCTCCAACTTTCCAATCATTACCATAATCATCTTGTTTATTAACAGTATACCCTAACAAATAAGATGCAAATTTACCATTAGGATAATATCTCTTTGTACTTTCTTCAAATCCAATACCAGGCAGATTCAAAGCTTCTATTTCTTCCTTTTGCAATTGAGTCAAATTCCTACTACCAATTCCTAATTCTACCTGATATGCTTTTTTACTAAGTATTTTCTTTAAATCACTAACTTCCATATTTATATATGGTGCCAATTTAGTAGCAGTCATATCAATATCACTAACATGCATTTGCTTCTCAGAATTTTCACTTCTACTAGGATCAAGATAAGCTATAACATTATAACTAGCCACATCATGAGCTAAACTATTCCCATCTTTATCATATATACTACCTCTACTAGGTAAAATAATATCTTCTTCTATATTTCTATTTTTAATAAAAGCTGTAATAGTTTTATCTCCAACTTTATAATCAACTAAACATAAATAACATATCCTATATATAAATAGAGAGAATAAAAGAACAACTAATAATAAAACTAATTTATTAGACTTAATTTTATTTAAATTACTTTTTCTTAGTTTCATCTATTCCACCTCTATTATTAATTTTATCATATATTTAAAAAGAAAAAAACAAATACTTAAAATTTTAAATAATTTTTAAGTATTTGTCAACTAATTTATATTAATTGATATTCTCTAGATATAATCCTATCATCAGAGCAATATTCTATAACATAATTATTATTCTTTTTACATATTATTATTCCCACAGTTTTATTTTCTTCTATAGTTTTAATATTTTTATCAACATAATTCATATATTTTTGTATTTGACCTGTATGATTAGAACTTAATGGAACTATCTTCAATTCTATAACAACATAACATTTAAACTTAATATTGTATAAGAGTAAATCTATATAATTATATTTATTACCTATTTTAATTTTATACTCACTATCTATAAATGTAAATCCATTACCTAATTCTTTTAAAAAAGATGCTATATCTTCCAATATTAATCTCTGTAATATATGCTCAGATATCTTATTATAATTATTACTATTTTTAATAATTATAGGATTCTTAACCAAATCTATTACTCCAGTATTATCTTTAATTACTAATTTATTTTTAGTTTCATCAGATAATCTTTCGTATTCTTTTAATTTTAACCTATAATCTAATTCTCTAACCGAAAGATGATTATCAATAGATACTTGAATATAATAATTTATCGAAGCATAAGATAAACCAAACAGTAACCTAATATGACTCCACGTCAATTGTGTCCACAATGTGGACACTTTCTCATCATTAAATAAATTATAAAACTGTCTCATCCTAAACAATGTTCTTTTATTATATTTCCTACCTACTTCTAAAACCAATTTTTTAGAATATTCATCTATTATATTATCTCCATACTTACCACCAGCTTCATTGAGTAACTTACCTATTTCAAAATAAGTAATAACTTTATGTCTCTCCTTTGAATATTCCTTAACTTTTGAATATAATTCATCATCCATTATTTTATTTTTAATCTCATTATAATAATTCATATTATCTCTCCTTTTTAATCATATATTTTAATGATTATCAAAGAAAAAATATGTCTAATTATAAAAACGCTTGATGATTCAAGCGTCTAATATTTATAATTTAAATTTATTTTATAGTTTTTATATTTTCACTATTGTAAGAAAGACCTTCATTAGCACTAACTTCTTTTACACTTTCCAAAGAAGCCAGTTCATTTATCTTCATAGCCAAACTAGAATTAGTATTTTCTTTCTCTTCTACTTCATTTTTTAAATCTTGTACTTCTAGATTAACTTTAGCTAAAGCAGTTTGAGCAAATACAACACCAATAACTAGCGCTAATGTCATGACAATACCAAACCTATATGTGAATCTTTCAAACTTATTAACTTTCTTCTTATTCTTTTTTCTCATTGTAATCATTCCTTTATTCTTTCTATTACTCTTAATCTAGAACTTCTTGATCTATTATTTTCTTCTATTTCCAAATCACTAGGGACTAATCCCTTACAAATAATTTTATATTTAGGTAAATACTCTTCAGGTATAAATGGTAATTTAGCCATTTCTTTATCAATCTCACTATACTCTTTAAAAATTCTTTTAACTATCTTATCCTCTAATGATTGAAAAGTAATAACAGCTACCCTACCTCCTACATTTAAAATATCTAAACTATCTCTAAGAGCTATTTCTAAAACATCTAACTCTTTATTTACTTCTATTCTTATAGCCTGAAAAACTCTTCTTGCTGGATGACTATCTCTCATAGCCTTCATAGGCATACCACTCTTAATAATATCCACTAATTCTAAAGTAGTCTCTATATCTTTAGTATTTCTATAATCAACTATCTTTTTAGCTATACTAGAAGCATACTTTTCTTCTCCATATTCCCTAAATATCCTAACTAAATCTATATATGAATAAGAGTTAACTACATCATAAGCAGAGAATTCTTGACTAGTATCCATTCTCATATCTAACTTAGCATCCTTATGGAAACTAAATCCTCTCTTCTCATCATCTAACTGTACTGAACTTACCCCTAAATCAAATAATACACCATCTACACCAGACACACCTAATTTAGATAATTCTTCTTTAATACTGGCAAAATTACTTGCAATAATCTTATAATTATTACCTATTTTAGATAAAATATCTTTACTATAATTTCTAGCATATTCATCTTGATCAAAAGCATATAAATATCCATTAGGTATTCTCTTTAATATTTCACTACTATGGCCCGCATAGCCCAAAGTACAATCCACATAAATACCTTTATCACGAATATTTAATAGTTCAATACTTTCTTTTAATAGTACACTCTTATGCAAAGTCATCAAAATCCCCCTCAAAAAGATTCTCAGCTATATCACTAAAACTATCATAATTACTAGTAATAGTTTCTTCATATATAGCCTTATCCCAAATTTCTAGACGATCTAAGACCCCAATTATCACACATTCTTTTTTTATACCGGCATATTCTAATAAATTATTAGATATATTGATTCTTCCTTGCTTATCTAATTCACTATTATTAGCACTAGCTAAAAAGAATCTCATAAACGTACGGGCATCTCTTTTAGTGAAAGGTAGAGTTTTCAGTTTATTAATTATTTTATTCCAATTATTAATAGGATATATAAACAAACAATTTTCCAAACCTTTGGTAATAATAAATTCCGGACCTAATTCTTCTCTAAACTTAGCAGGAATAATTAATCTACCCTTATCATCTATATTATGATTATATTCTCCCATTAACATATTTATCCCCCACTTTCCACCACTTTCTACCATGTACAACTATATTTTATATCACAAATATCCAAAAGTAAATACATTTCCCATAATTTTACAAATATAAACATCCAAAAAGTGTAAATCTTAATATCTATATAGATTAATTATTATTTTTTTGATATACTAATTACTATAGGACGGTGATATTATGAAAACAATAAATAATATATTAAAATTTATAGCACTTCTTCTTTTATACATACTATTTGCAAATATACCTATAATCTTTTTATCAATGATAGGAATAGATTACACAAACTGGCCTCCATTAATAAAATATAGTTATATGTTTATATGCAATATAGTAACAATGATTATAATAATGGGAATATACTATAAAACATTAAAAAATGATTTCAAAAATTTTTATAATAAAGATTTTTTGAACAACTTAGAAACACCATTCAAATACTGGTTATTAGGATTTATAGTTATGATAATAAGTAATCTAATACTAGGAATAATTACTAAAGGTATTGCAGGTAATGAAGAAGCAGTAAGAGATTTAATGAAACAAGCACCAATATACATGGCTTTTGATATATGTATATACGCTCCAATATTAGAAGAATTAATATTTAGAAAAAGTATAAGAGATATAACAAATAAAAAATGGTTATATGTATTACTATCAGGATTAATATTTGGTTTTTTACATGTAATAGGTACTTTATCTGACCCTATAGACTTATTATATTTAATACCATATAGTTCTGTAGGCTTAGCTTTTGCGTATACTTATTACAAAACTAATAATATATACTCAACTATAACTATGCATTTTTTACATAATACTATGTCTTTTATACTATTAATACTAGCAGGTACAGCTGGTTAAAATGTTAAAAAAAATATTTATCTTAGTAATAACTATTTTTACATTAACAATGGGATTGTTAATATACAGTAGATTTATATCAACTAAAGGATTAATAACTAAAGAATATATAGTTACAAACAACAAATTACCAGAAAGCTTTAATAACCTTAAAATAGTCCATTTTAGTGATATATTATATAATAAAAATAGTAATAAAAAAGACATAGATAAAATTGTCAAAGAAATAAATATAATAGAACCAGATTTAGTTATATTCACAGGAGATTTAATAAATAAAAATTATAAAATATCTGCTAAAGATAAACAATATTTAATAGATATATTCAATAGCATCGATCCCAAATATGGTAAATATGCGATTTTAGGTGATAACGATTATAGTGATATAACAACTATAAAAGATATTTATCTAAATAGTAATATTCACATTTTAGATAATGAATACGATATTATTTATAATGATAATAATGATAGTATATTCTTAGGTGGAATATCTAGCTATAACAAAAAAGAATCTGATATAGATAAAATAATGACTTTCTTTAACGATAATCAAGATATAAACTATAAAATATTATTATTACATGAACCAGATTATATAGATAACATCATACCTAAATATAACATTAACTTGATATTAGGAGGTCATTCCTTAAATGGACAAATAAATATACCTATAATAAAAGATATCTTTTTACAAAAAGGTAGTAAAAAATATTATAAGAATTATTATAAATTAGAAAATACTGATATTTATATATCAAGTGGTATAGGTACATATAAAAGTAATTTCAGACTAAATAATAAACCATCAATAAATTTATATAAATTAAATAACAGTAACTAGTTTACTGTTATTTAATTTAATTGACTTATTAAAAAAAAAAATATATATTTAAAATAGAGGTGAAAATATGGAAGATCGCATTATGAGTGACGAAGAATTAGAAAGATTAGCAGAACACAATAAACTACTTAGTGAAAGAAAAGCTACTAGTAGAGCAGCTTACAATGCAAGCCAAAATGATGATGAAAGATTTGCAGATATCGAAAAAGTTATTAAAACATATGATGAAGAAGAACAAAGAATGAGAAAAGAAGAAATAGCAAAAAAAAGTAAATTAAAAAAGCAAAAAATAAATAAAAGAAACAAAATAAAAAAAGTAATTAAAGGGTTTATCATTGGAGCAAGTTTTTTAGCTTTAATACTTGCAGCAAGACATAGTCTCACTAATCCAATAAAACAAAATAATAATTTTGAACAAGCTCAATTAATAACAGCCGAATATATGGCAGATATGGGTGTCTTGCAAATAAAAGATGGTATAGATCCAAACAAAGAACTAAAAATAACCGATTTTGAATTAACTCCTGATTATTACGAACATCTACACGAATTAGAAATTGCCAAAACCACTGAAGGAGAATATTTAGGGAAAGAAACATTACAAACT
Source organism: uncultured Erysipelotrichaceae bacterium (assembly GCA_902766875.1). GTDB lineage: Bacteria > Bacillota_I > Bacilli_A > RF39 > UBA660 > RUG11215. The sequence continues at coordinate 10,681 of CACXFI010000127.1, forward strand.
ATTGGAGGAAATACAGGACTAAATCAGGAAGAAGTAAAATCCTTAGGAGTAGATTATATAGAACAAACTAAACAAATCGATAGAGGCTTAGCTATAACTTTAAATTCACCTACAGGAGATAGTCCAATTAAAGAAGTTAAAGCCATATCTGAAGCAGTAGAAAACGGCACATTATCAGATATTGTTCCAACAAATAATATAAATAGTAGAGGTGGAAGATAATGATAGATACAATAGTATTAGATGATGGTGTTGAATATGCTATCGTTAAAGAATTAAAAATTAATAATATTGAATATACACTATTTGCAAATACCAATAATCCAGAAGATATATGTTTTAGAAAAACTATCATAGAAAATAACGAAGAATATTATACAGGATTAGATAGTGATACAGAAGTTGATTTAGTTATGAATAAATTTGCTAAATATATATTAGAAAATCCTGATGAATTAAAATAAAAAATTGTGAATTAAATCACAATTTTTTATTTTTCATAATCACAATTTACACATTTAATTTTATCTTTATGTTCTACTAAAACACTATTACAATTAGGGCAATATTCTCCAGTTGGTTTATCCCAAGATGCAAAATCACATTTAGGATAATTATTACATCCATAAAATGTTTTACCTCTTTTAGTAGTTTTCTCTACTATCTTCCCTTCACATTTAGGACAATTCATAATTTCTTTAATTTCTTTCTTTTCTTGTTTAATATACTTACAAGTAGGATAATTAGAACAAGCTTCAAATTCTCCATATCTACTTTTTCTAATGACCATAGGACTACCACAATTAGGGCACATTTCTCCAGTTTCTTCAGCTGGTTTCTTTTCCATATTACTAAAAGCATCTTTTACTTTAGGCTCAAAATCTCCATAGAATCTCTTTAATAATTCTATATAATCTAAATCACCATCAGCTATCTTATCTAAATCGTCTTCCATCTCTTTAGTATATTTAACATTAATAATATCTTTAAAAAATTCTTGTAATTTATCAGTAGTTTCAATACCAATTTCTGTAGGATGGAATTTTTTTTCTATTAATTTAACATATCCTCTTTCCTGGATAATAGCTATAGTAGTAGCATAAGTACTAGGTCTACCTATACCCAATTCTTCCATTTCTTTAATTAACTTACTCTCAGTATATCTAGCTGGAGGATTAGTAGTATGTCTAGTATATTCAATATCATCAGTATTTAATATATCCCCCACTTTTAAATCAGGTAGTTCCTTATCATTAGTATCTTCATATTTAGAATATACTTTTAAATATCCATCAAATACTACTATTTGACCAGTAGTCTTAAATTTATAATCGTTATTATCTAAAATTATCGTAGTAGCTAAAACTTTAGCATTCTTCATTAAAGAAGCTAATGCCCTATAATAAATAATACTATATAACTTATATTCATCATTAGTTAGATACTCTTTAACAGATTCAGGATTTCTATAAATACTAGTAGGCCTAATTGCTTCATGAGCATCTTGAACATTATCCTTATTCTTACTTTTTTTGACATAACCTATATATTCTTTACCATAATTTTCTTCAATATATTTATATGTAGAGCCAATAAATTCATCACTAAGTCTAATAGAGTCTGTTCTCATATAACTAATTAAACCAACAGTTTCATCTTTTAAACTAATACCCTCATATAATTTTTGAGCAACAGACATAGTCTTCTTAGAACTAAAATTCAGTTTAGTAGAAGCTTCCTGTTGTAATGTAGAAGTAGTAAAAGGATATTTCCCTCTTTTTTCTTTCTCTTTTTTATCAACATTTTCAACTTTAAAATCATTACTTAATTTACTTAAAATATTTTTAGCTTCATCCTCAGTCTTAATCTCTAACTTATCATTTTTATAGCTATCTAACTTAGAATCCATATCTTTAAAATGAGCATCTATTTCATAGTATTCTTCTTCTTTAAAAGCTTCTATTTCTCTTTCTCTATCTACTATTAATTTTAAAGCTACAGATTGAACTCTACCAGCGCTCTTACCACCAGTTTTAGATTGCATAAGTTTACTTAATCTAAAACCAATTATCCTATCTAACATTCTTCTAGTTTCCTGAGATTTAACTAAATTATCATCTATTTTTCTAGCCTTCTTAAAACTATCTAAAATAACATTCTTAGTTATTTCATTAAATACTATTCTCTCATAATCCTTATCTTTTAATCCTAAAGTATCATATAAATGCCAACTAATAGCTTCTCCTTCCCTATCCGGATCAGTTGCTAAATAAACATAGGAAGAATCATTTACTTGTTTTTTTAATTCTTTAACTAATTTATTTTTACCCTTAATAACTGTATAATTAGGTTTAAAATCATCTTCTATATCTATACCAAAACCATATTTACCAGAAGTAGCCAAATCTCTAATATGCCCCATACTAGCTACTACTTTATAGTCACTACCCAAATACTTTTCAATAGTCTTACTCTTACTAGGTGATTCCACTATTACAAGTTTTTTACTCAAGACATATCACTCGCTTTCCATAACATTATATACTAAAACAAGACTTCTTTGTCAAGTAATTTTCTATATTTTTACATTTTATTTATTTTTTATAAAAAAAGAATCTTTAAAAGATTCTTAAATATATTATTTCTTTTTTATACCTAAATGTTCATAAGCCATATCCGTTACCATTCTTCCACGAGCTGTTCTTTTTAATAATCCTGTTTGCAAAAGATACGGTTCATAAACATCTTCAATTGTTGTTCTCTCTTCACCTATAGAACTAGCCAAAGCATCAACTCCTACAGGTCCTCCATTATATTTTTCTATTATTGCAATTAAAAGATTATAGTCAGTTTCATCTAGCCCCATCTTATCTACTTTCAATCTCTCTAAAGCTGTTTTCATAATATCTAAATCTATTATTCCCTTACCTTCTACTAAAGCAAAATCTCTAACTCTTTTAAATAATCTATTACATATTCTAGGAGTACCTCTACTTCTTTTAGCCAACTCTCTAGCAGCATCATCTGTTATTTCAGCATTTAATACTCTAGAAGTCCTTTTTACAATATCATATAATTCATCTTCTGTATAGTAATTCAATTTAGATATAATACCAAATCTATCCCTTAAAGGACTAGACAAATCTCCAGCTCTAGTAGTAGCTCCAACTAAAGTAAAAGGTGGAAGTTCAATTTTAATATTTCTACTATTACCATCACTACCAACAACTATATCTAAATAAAAATCTTCCATAGCCGGATATAATATTTCTTCTATAAATTTAGGTATCCTATGTATCTCATCTATAAACAAAACATCATTAGGTTCTAAAGTAGATAATACTGCTGCTAAATCTCCACTCTTCTCTATAGAAGGGCCACTAGCTGTCTTAATATTACTGCCAAGTTCATTAGCAATAATATAAGCTAAAGTAGTTTTACCAAGTCCTGGTGGACCATACAATAATACATGATCTAAAGGTTCTCCCCTCATAATAGCACTCTTTATATATACTCTAATATTATCTTTAATTTCACTTTGTCCTATATAATCATCTAAGGTAACTGGCCTGATATTAATACTTTTATCTTCCGCTAATTCTTCACTTGTTAATAATCTATCTTCCATTTTATCACCTATTTTTAATATAGCATACTTTTGTTCATATTTCAACTTTGTTAACTATATTTAAACTTTTTATTTAAAATAGTTAACCTATTTTTAACTATTAAACTTTTTTACAAAAATATTATTAAAAAGGGTTGACAAAAAAAAGTTATGTGTTAATATATTAACTACCAATTCAAATTTTAGACGAATTGGTGCTAGTATCACACTAGCCAACCCCTTTTTATTCTTTTTGGGAGATTGTCCTTCAGGGGGACAATCTCTTGGTTTTTAAAAATAAAAATAGTAAAATCAATTTACTATTTTTTCTTTATATTTAAAAACAGGAGCATATGATAATCTATGATACTTTGTTATACCATATTTTTCTAAAGCTTCCATATGCTTTTTAGTTCCATATCCTTTATTATTCTTTAAATCATACATAGGATACTTCTTATCAAGTTCATACATTTCTCTATCTCTAGTAACTTTTGCTATAACAGAGGCAGCTGCTATACTTATACTCTTACTATCACCTTTAATAATACTAGTAGTAGGTATATCCAAATCAAGTGGCATAGCATCTATTAATACATGCTCTAAATTTATTTTTTTTCTAACTTCATCAATAGCTATTTTCATTGCTACCTTAGTAGCTTCATATATATTAACTTCATCTATTTTTTTAGCAGATACTTCTCCTATACCTACTGCAAGAGCTTTATCCATAATAACTTCATAGAATTCATTTCTCTTCTTTTCAGATAATTTTTTAGAATCAGTTAAACCTTCTAATTTAAATTTTTTAGGAAGTACTACACAAGCTGCTGTAACATTACCAATTAAAGGCCCTCTTCCAACTTCATCTACCCCACCAATATAATTAATACCAGTTTTTCTTAATTTATTTTCATATTTATATAAATTATCCATTAAAAATTTCCTCTATTTTTCCTTAAAGCATCCATATTTTTTTGCAACCTATCCAATTGAATTTCTCTACTACTTTGAACCTTAGGTCGTTCGTTTAACTTATCAAAATCGCTTTCTTTTAAATACTCACTAGGATTACTACTAAATATTTTCTCACCCCTAATTTTATCTCTTTCTCTAAGTTTTTGAACATTATCATTATGATTAGCTTTCCATCTAGCATCAAATACCTTAGTCACATCTTGATTTCTTTTATATTCCATACCATATACCTCATTTCATAATAATTATATTATATTTTAATATATTTTACAATTATATTAATAACACTTTAAAACAAACATATATTTAATTGGAGGTACTATGTTTAGTAATCAAGAAATATATAATGCTTCAAAACTATTAGGTATTAAATTTGATAAATATCCTTTTGAAGATTTAGTAACAGGTATAAATATTGAATTAGAACATGGTAAAATAAATCCTAATACTAATGTTACTAACAACGATTTAATTATGACAATGAAAATAGCTTTAGCTCACCTAAATGAATTTCCAGATTATTATAATAAAGAATATGGCTTACCTGCTTGGGAGAATTTTTTAAAAAATAAAAGAACCTATTATTAATAGATTCTTTTTATTTTAAAAGTGGGACGGATAGTGGGAATCGAACCCACGCATGTTGGAACCACAATCCAATGTGTTAACCACTTCACCATATCCGCCATAAAATCTGTACCAAATTAGTACAGATATAATAATACCATAAAAAATATCATTTGTGAATACTTTTTATAAAATTTAGTTTTTTTATCGTGAACGGCCATTAGAATTTTGATAAGATGGTAATAATTGATTAAAATTCTCTGATTTCACTCCAGTTACAGTATGAGATCCATAATCAGGTATTTGATATATTGAAGGAACTAATCGTAACTTACCAAATATTTCATTAGATATACCATTATCCATAGCATTTCTTATCTCTTCCCTATTAAAGAAAGCTTCAAAAGTTCTTTCTACATCAGATTTCTCATTATTTGAAAAATATGCAAAACTACCATCACCATAAATTTTAGGAGCAACTTCTCGAACATCTAAATCCCCTTCTTTTGTTCCTGAATCCCTCATAGCCATAGTAACTTTAGAAACCAAATAATTTTTACCTTCATAACTATATATACCTATAGTTTCACCTTGGATAGCTCCACTCTCTTTGCCACCAATATTAGCAAAAGTCGGATTTAAATCACTATCCTCATTCCAACCAAAGTCTACCTTTGCCATAACATACCTCCTTTATAATTAAATCCTATATATAAATTATACCATAAATATTAAAAAATAAAAATAGATGCCAAGTAAAAATTACCTGACATCTTTTATTATTATATTGATAATTATTATTTTTAATATATTCAACATTATTAAATAATAGTTGCTTTTTTAATATCAAAAAATCAATTCCATCTCTAGAATTGATATTTATTAATAATTTGAACTAAAGTTCAACCAAATTCTTTAATGGTGCGAGTGTCGTAGATATCTACAACTCTTGCATAGTTCGAAATGATATAAATATCACTCACTAAATACATTTTAACAAATTATAGAAAAAGTAGCAATAATATTGATGCTACTTTTTAAAAACAAAAATTTAATTATTTTTCTTAAATAATCTTCTTAAAGATTTTTTTAAACCTTTTTCTTCAGTAATCGATTCATCTTCTGGTCGTTCTAGGCTATCAATCAAATCTAATGTAGAATTAACAGCCATTGTTTGATTTTCTTCAGTATGAACTTCACTAAAAGATTTTGGTGGTTGATATGGTTCTGGAGTATAATCAATATCATATTTTTCTGAATAACTTAAAACATCATCAATAGTTGGCTCAACTATTACAATTGGACTAGTAGTTAATCTAAATCTATCTTTTTCAATAAAGTCAATTCTAAACCATTTTAAATCAAATTTTCCGTCTTTTACAGTTAGTAACATATCAGAATAGTTTGCAAAAAGGAATGGACCATAAACCTTAAAATTTCTTATTTCATCAATTGTTTTTGATGTATTGGCTTTTTGATAATTTTCAGTAGTATCATTTTCAGGATTAATAGCTCGAGCTATATTATAATCTCCTTTTCTATTTCTTAACTCCATTTCTACTATTTCATCATCACTTGGAATAACTTTTTTCCCTATGCAAATATTATCTTTATTATTTCTTGCAAACGATATTCTTCCATTTCTATCTATAACATACATAGAATCGTAATTACTACTATCAAATAATTCTTCTATTTCTTGTCTACTTAATTCAATAGAATCTTTTACTGCATTCCTATCATCAATTGGTAAAGATTGTTCTAAATATAATGCTCTTTCACTACCTTTAAAAAAATAATCTTGATGAAAACTAAAACCTCCCACTGATCCTCTAAAATTCAAATAAGTTTTATTATATTCAAACAGTTCAGTAAAATGATTCCAATCATTTTGTTCTTTTTCGTGATAAGGGAACAAATTCCTACTTGGATGGTTTGCATATTTGTTAACTAGAACTTTATCTCCAACTTTCAACAATATTATCTCATCAGCATTAACAATTAAATGACAAGAATCAGTGTATGGCATAAGTTGCACTAAATCTCCTATACAATATTTTTTATCTATTGCTTTAATCATAGTTTAAACCTCCCTTGATACAAGTATTATAGCATTTTTTTTCAATTATTGGTAGATATATCATCAAATTTCTATCTCGTAATCATCTTTTTCTTTGCCTTTATCATTTTCTTTATTCCAAATATAGTCATCTTGAATTGATTCAATAGTTTTATCACTAAATATATTGTGAGTATATAAATCTTTTGAAAAATTCCAATAATCTTCACGTTCTTTTTCTTTACCAAACATTTTATCCTTAATAAATTTAACTAGTCTATCAAATAAATTTTCAAAAAAATTAATCGTATTTTGTAATTTAGAGTTTTTCTCTTTAAGAGCATCAATTTCATCTTCTTGTTTATTTATCTTTTTTTCAAGAGATTTAACTTTAATGCTTAAAGCATCATTATTTTCAGTTAGTATTTTAACTTTTTCTC
>CACXFI010000128.1 GCA_902766875.1 uncultured Erysipelotrichaceae bacterium
GACATTAGGCAAATACTATCTTTTTCTGTTACTTTAATAGCAGTCTTAACAGCTTCTTCTAGAGTATCACAATAATATTTATCTTTATCTATTAATAAATCTCCTATTTTATAACCAGTAGTTGGCATACATATAAAATGTTTTATATTAGAATTATTTAAATAATCTACTAATTCTTTATAGTCTATTCCTCTATCCATACCACCAAATATTAGGGTATTTACTTTTTCTAAAGCTTCTATACCACTAATAGTACCCATAGGAATAGTAGCTAGTGGATCTGAATAATAGGTTACATTATTATAAGTACCTATATTAGTTAATCTATAATCAATAGATTTAAAATTATTAGCTACCTTTCTTGCTTTATCTAAATTAAATCCAGCTAAGTAAATAGTAGTTAGGGCAAATACTATATTAGTTACATTATATTTACCTAATAGATTTCTTTTATCATTAGTATCATAGATTAATATATCTTTATAATAATATTTATTATCTTTTAAGTATATATCTCCATTAGGAGTATCAGATATACTATATAATTTACTTTTATATTTATTTTCTTTTATATATTTATTTAGATATGTATTATCTAAATTATAGATACCTATATCAAAATTATTTTGATATTTAAAGATATTTAATTTATTGTTATGATAATGTTCTACTGTTTTATCATGATCTAAGTGATCTTGATATAAATTTAAGATTAAACTTATTTTAGGTGATGTTTTTTGATATTCTAACATGTGACTGGATAATTCCATAATTAGGTTAGTTTTATCATTATATTTATCTATATTATCTAATATAGGTATTCCAATATTACCTACTAAATAAGTATTATTATCTTGATTTTTTATCATTTCATAGATAAGTGATGTTGTAGTACTTTTACCTTTGGTACCAGTAATACCTACCGATAATCCTTTAAAATGTTTTAAGACTAATTCTATATTAGTAGTTATATTTAATTTAGATGTATCTATATCTATTAAACTTATACCTGGGGTTTTTATAATTAAATCATATTTAGTTAGATTGTCTAAATAATTATCTCCGGTAATTATAGTTATATTATTGTCATTTAAAGATATTTCTTTTATGTCTAAGATATTTAGATGAATATTAGAATATTTTCTTATAAAATTATAAGTACTTTTACCTTCACTACCAAAACCTAATATACAGATATTTTTATAACTTTCTATTTCTTTTATAATACTTTTATACATATTTATCTAACTCTTTCTTTAAAATATCATTAAATTCTTTTGGTAGTAAGTTATTATCGTTATATTTATGTTCTAGGTCCATTGATAATAAGTTATCTATTTCATCTTTATAATTATCTTTAAAATATTGTAATAATACTGGTAAATTATCATCTAAGTTAGATATAGTTTTGGATAAGGCATATTTTATTTCGGAGACTTCTCCAACACACTCAAATGGTTTAATGCCAGTTTCACCTAATAATTCTTTAAATATAGATAGTAGGCTGTTATCATCAAATAAGTCTTTATTGAAGATATTTATTAATTTATCTTTATATAAATATGGACTTAATATTATAAAAACAAATAAGCATTTAGGGCAATTACCACACCATATCCAAGGATTATTTTTTGACCCTACGTTACAACTTTTGAAGATATTATGATATTTATCATAATGAGAAAATAACATAGCGATTTGATATTCTGATAGTGGTCTTAAGAAACTAAAGTAATGGATATCAGTATGTAAATATTTATTAGTATAATTTACAAAATCACTTTCAAATTCAAAAGTTTTAGAATATTGATGATTAGTATTGGTTCCTAAAACTGTTCCTTCATTAGCACTATTTTCATTGGATAATACTATATATTTTTTATTAGATAAATAGGCTATTAAATATAGTTCAAAAGCTAATAGAGAACTAAATGGTGTATGTCCATTTAAGAAACCTTTATCGTTTAGTTCTTTAAATTTGTCTTTTTCAATATATCTTTCAAAAGTAATTAATCTGTCTAAATTAATAGATGAGGCTGTAACACAATTTATTTGAACTTCTTTAGGATTTTGAATTATAGGATAACTATCTAAATCTTTTAATAGTTCCATAGAAACGCAGGAATCTTTTCCTCCACCTACTGCTATTAAATTACCAGTTCCTATAAAATTATTATCTTCTATAATATTAGAAGTTTTATTATATTCTATTTTAAATAAATCATTAATATCTATAGTGATATTATTTACATAGAAGAATTCTCCTAATCCGTTATAAAATAATTTTTTTATAAATGATTCTTGTTCTTTATTTAAAGAACCACAATTTATTATTATTTTAGATGGGCAACAACATTTGTAATAGCTAATCATTTCGATTAGTCCAATATGAAATATTATGTTATTTAAAAATTCTTTATTTATATTGTTATTAGTTATTATATGTTTAGGTATAATCATTTTAGGATTAAATTCTATTAATCCGGGTATTTTAAAATTATAAGTAATTATAAATTTATCATTATCTATAATTGTATTATAAGAGTTGTAAATAAATTCTTCATATTTATTTCTTAATTCTTCAAAGGACATAATATCACTCCTTATAAAAGTATTATAATATGTTATAATTATACATCTTAGATGTATAAAAAGCAAGATATTATTGACTTATTGGACAATACTAAGTTATAATTAAAAAAGTAAGGATGTGTGTTATGGAAGGTATTATTAATTTTATTATAGAAGGATTAAAAGGTGTTAATAAAGATGTAATTATATTTATTATTTCTTTATTACCTTTATTAGAATTACGTGGTGGATTAATAGCAGCATCACTACTTAAAGTAAATATTTATAAGGCTTTAATTATATGCTTTTTAGGTAATATATTGCCTATACCATTTGTATTATTATTATTAGAAAAGATATTTGATTTATTAAGAAAATGGAAGGTTACAAAGAAATTAGTTGATTGGTTAGAGAAAAAGTTATTGTCTAAAAGAGACCAATTAGATAAGTATGGATATCCGGGATTATTATTATTTGTAGGTATTCCTCTTCCTGGTACTGGTGCTTGGACTGGTAGTGGGCTTGCTGTATTATTGGGATTAAATAGAAAGAAAGCTTTTGTTTATATTTTATTTGGTGTATTATTAGCAGAAGTTATTATGGGAATATTTTCTTATGGTATTTTAGGAAATTTAATTAATTAAAAAGAGTAATTTTGTTACTCTTATTTTTTTTCTAAATAGTCTGGATTTACGGATTCATTTATTTCTTTTTCTATTCTTTCAGTAGAATCTTCATCCATTATTAAATCCCACGGTTCTTCATCTTCTTCTACTGCTATTTTCATTTTAGTGTCTCCTACTATTTCTATTCCTAATTCTTTTTCTATTTCTAGAGTTATTGTTTTATCTTTTTCTTTAGCATTTATGCAATTAGGTTGTTTTAAACTTCTTACTATTATATCTTTATTAGTGCTATCGGAATCATATTTTTGTTTTACAGTTACTGTTTCACTATAATCTATAGTTTTAGATAAAACTGTAGTTTTTGTATCGTTATCGTATGAATACCAAATATTCACATCAAAACTACCAGTTATAACTATTCTATTATTTACTTCGGCTGCTTTAAATTTATGGTTAATTACCCAGCATCCTAAGACTGTTGTAGGAACATTATCTGTATTTATAGTATAGGTATTTTTATAGTATTTTTTCCCTTTACCTATAACAGCTTTAGTTACTATTTCTTTATATGATGGCATTATCTCACTCCCTACTCTAGTCTATGCTTATTTGAATAAAAATTTACTAGTTATAAAAAAAAGAACATAAA
>CACXFI010000129.1 GCA_902766875.1 uncultured Erysipelotrichaceae bacterium
AATTATTTTATAAGGACAAAGTCAGATTTTATATTCCAACAAGAGCAGAAAAAAAGAAAGCTATTGAAAATGTCAAAAATAGTATCCGAAATAAAAAAGAAAAAAAGATTAAAAATAATAATGAAAATGTGATATAATGAATGTGTAATTGAGTTTTATCTCGTTACATTTGTCGGTAATTGTTTCTCAAACGAGATACACAATTGCTCCATTTGAAATTACCTAGTACTTCAAGTACTAGGTTTTTATTTTAAAAAGAATTATTCATAATTACTACGAATAATTCTTTTTAAAATTTAATTCCACTTCTTGTTCAGAAGTATTACCATTATTATCTTTATAAATAACTTTGCTTTTTTCTATATTACAATATTTAATTTTTACATTATTCCAATCTATTTCATTGCTATATTTTACTGTACCATCAGTATATATAACATCCCCAGTATTATTATTTATGGTATTTACAAGTTTAAATTCTGTATCACCATTATGAAAGCTTATAAGGCCTGATTCAGGTCCAATCATAACATACTTTTCGTTATTTTGCCCAAGACAATATCCAGTTATTGATACACTAATAACTTCACTTTCATCAAAAGATAATTCCATTTTCCCTTCTACACTTAAAGTATGGTTAATTGCTTCTGTATTTATATTTGGTGTTTCCATGTCTAAAATCTTAATGCTTATTTTATTGTTTTCGACGGTATTTTTATTTTCTTCATATATCTTTCTATCATCATTGCTTATTTTATCTTTGTTATCATTTATTTTATTAGTATTTAAACTAATAGTATCTGTTGCAAATAAATAACATAATAATGCTAAAATGATTATTACTACTATAAGTAGTGCTATTACTCCATTTTTATTTTTTCCTTTTTCCATTTTATTACTCCTTTCTACTATAAATCGTTTTTATAAATCTATTTTTACATCCTCTTTTTTAGTTTCTTCAGCTTCAAAGAAATCTTTTTTAATCATTCCTTTGCTTTTTGCAATAGCACTAGTTGGGAATGTAACTAATAATTGATTAAAGAGTGATACGTTAGAATTATATAATCTTCTAGCTGCTTGCAAATGTTCTTCTACATCGGCTATAGATTGTTGTAATGTTTTATAATTCTCGTTAGATTTTAATTCTGGATAATTTTCTACTAAAACATTTAATTTTTCTAATGTTTCACTCATAGATTTGTTAGCTTCTTTCTTCTCATCCATTGTCATTCCTTCACGTAGTTTAATAATTTCAAAAAGAGTTTCTTTTTCATGCTTAGCATAACCTTTTACTACATCTATCATTTTAGTTAAAACATCATATCTCTTAGTTAAAGCTACATCTATTCCTGATGATGATTCATCTATTTTTACGACTGCCCTATTTAATTTATTTGATACTGATATATACCAAATTACAAATATTAGAGCTAATACTAATAATATTATGATTATAATTGGCATACTACACCTCCTTTCTAAATAAATCATTATCTAATCTTAATTCATCTATTAAATTTGTTATAGTTCGAATATCTTTTAATGGTTTTTCTTGTTCTTCTGTTTCATTTATTTCTTTTAATACATTGGGCTCAAAAGTATCTTTATAGTTATTTAGGGCTATATGTAATTTATTGTCAATAAAGCAGAACATGATACTAATATTTAATTCCTCTTTTATTTTTTTTAGTTTTTCCATAAAGTGTGGTGTTAAAATATAGAAAGCCTCATGTTCATTTTGAGTATAAACAGAAAATATATTATTAAAGGCACTTTCTTCCATTTTTACTTTTTTAAAATTTTCTCCACCGTAATATTGGGCTGATGGAAAATCATGAGTAGCTACTTGAACATTAGCTTTGAATTCTTTGTTAAAATCAAAGACTAGCCATCTTCCTTGGAATACTGTTACCCAATGTGTTTTTTTATTTCCGTCACTGTCGGTAGTCTCATGTTTTTCTCGTATGTGAATATCAGATTGAGAAAAATTAACATTTTTGTATTTTGCTTCTATATAGTCATTAGATTCATATGAATCTCCTGTTGTCATCATATGTGTATTTTCAATAAATTCTTCGGGGAATCCTTTTTCTGGTTTATATGTTACATTAGTAAATTCTTTTTCTAACGCATTAAGTATAAATATTCTTTTATATTCTTTTTTAAATGTTTTACTATCTTCACTAATTTTTTTTGATTTTATTATTGCTATTGTTACTTCAAAAATCATAAGTGGCCAGAGAAATGATGGTAGAACAAACATAGCAACCATAAAATATTTTGATAGAAGAATTGTTGTTACTATGCCAATTATTAAAATAACGATAAGACCTATTAATGCTATTTTATTATATTTTTTATCAATTGAAATTATTTTCTTTTGTAATTCTTTTAATTCAGATATATTCATAGTTATATACTTCCTTTAAAGAGATTATTATCTAAGTTAAGTTCATCTATAAAATTTGTAATTATTTTTATGTCTTTTGATATTTCTTCAATTGATTGTTGTTCATTTATTTTTCTAAATATACTATGTTCAAATGAATCCTTTCCATTTTGAAGTCCTATATGTAATTTATTATCTATAAAACAAAATAATAATTTCCCTGAAATATTATTAGTAACTTTCTTTATTTTTTCCATTAGTGATGGTGTTAATATGTAGAAAGCATCATGCTCATCTTGAGCATAAGTTCTAAAAGCATTATTAAATTCTTGATCTTCCATCATTACTTTTTTATATTTTAACGTTTTACCCCAATTGCTAATTTTTGAATTTCCAAAACCTTTTTGACTTACTTGTATATTGGCTTTAAAATATTTATTAAAATCAAATATCATCCATCGCCCTTTAAATATAGTTACCCAATATGTTGTTGTATGTCCATTGCTATCAGTAGTTTCATGTTCTTCTTCAATATGGACATCAGCTTGAACAACATTAATATCTTTATATTTTCCTGAAACAAAATCATTAGATGTATATCTATCTCCCATATACATCATACCAGTATTACTAATTATTTCTTTATTTAGTCCTTTATCTGGCTCGTATATTAATTCATTAAAAGTTGCTTGTAATGATTTTAAGACAAACATATTTTTATATTCTTTAGTGAATGTCTTTGTTGGTTTACCGGCTATAACTGCTGTTATGATACTACCTATTATAAATATAAAGAATGCCATAAAGAAGCCATTTGTCAATAAGGCTATTAATATACCTAAAACTGATGATAATAATAATCCAATAATATAACTATTTTTAGCTTTTTTTCTTATTTTTTCTAATTCTTCTAAAGTCATTTTACCCTCCTTAATATATTTACTATTTTATTATATCACATTTAATATATATCTTGTAGTTATATTTTTATATTTTATTTATATAAAATAAACTATTGATTTATTTTGCTTTTAATGCTATAATACACATTAATTCAGAAAAGGGGGTTCTTTTTTATGAGTAAAGAATTTTTTAATCAATATGAATTTAAAAAAGCAGTTAATTTAATTAATACAGATCCAATTGAATCAATTGCCAGATTTAGAGAATATATATCAAAATATAGTGAAGATTATTCTGCTCTGCCCTATTATGCTAGTGTTTTGATAAAATTAGGTTATGAAGATGAAGCTGAACTTGTTTTAAATCGTGTAGAAGAAGTGCTTAATGATGAATCAATAAATTATAATAAAAAAGATTACTTAGAGTCTAACTATTTGTATACTAAGTTAAAATTATTATCATATCAAGAAAAATATCTAGATTTATATAAATTATATGTAGATAATTTAGAGGTTTTAAGAAAGTTTGATTTAGATAGGTTACTTTTTTATACTAGATATAAATTAGGATTATTGAATGGTGAAAAAAGAAATGATCATTATTATTTCTTTAGACAAATTATTGATTATAGAAAAGATGATTTTTTAGATAAGGCTTTACTTCATACTTATGAATATAGAGAAAAGAATTCAGATAATAGTGATATTAGTACTTTTGAAAAAGATTTTCCTTTGGAAAAAGTTATCGAAGAAATAGATAAGTATTTATTAGCTAGTCCTAGTATATATAATGGTTTTGTAGAAGATACATATGTTTTTAAATATGATAATTGTGGAAGAATTAATAATAAGATGCAAAATTATTTTAAAGTATTTTGTTTCCATAATACAAAAAATATTATAAGTTTATATCCTGTTTCAGATTGTGAGCTGTTACCTTATACTGATTTAAATTATTTAAATAATTATAATAAAAATGATATAAGTAATAGAACTAGTCAAACTGAAAAATTTATGAAAAGATATGCTAAAAAGAAGGAAACAAAATAATGAAAAATAAATATTATAATGAGTGGGAATTAGATCAAGCTATTAATCTTATGGAGAAGAATCCGTATGAAGCTGTTAAAAAACTGGAAAATTATCTAAAAAAATATCGTAAAGATTATAATGCATTTGCTTTTTATATTAATTCTTTGGTAAATATCAAAGAAATAGATAAAGCAAAGAAAGTTTTAGCTAGTATTGAAAATAAAGTTGTAAATGATAGTAAATTTATTAATAATAATCGTAGATATAAATCATTTAAGAAAAAAATTTTATATAATAAATTACAATTATTAATGTTTGAAGAAAAATATCAAGAATTTTATGATTTATATAATGAGAATATTTCTATGTCTGAAGAATTAGATATAGGTCATATTATGTTTTGGTGTAAAATTAAATTAGATAAAATTAAAAAGAATCCAAGGGATAATTATAATTATTTATATAGGCAACTTATAGAATATAATACTGATGATTTAATAGATCATATAAATAATCATACTGCTTTTGCTTATGATAATGATATTAATTCTGAATATAACATGTTTACAGCTGACTTCCCATTATTAAAAATTTTAAATGAAATAAAAAAATATATACCATCTGATAGATATCTATTTCCTGGTTTTATTGATGATAGATATACTTTTAAATATGATGGTTGTGGGAAAATAAATAGTAAAAATGCTGATTATTTTAGAGTAATATGTATTCATAATTCTGATAAAATAATAACTATGTATCCTGTTGTTAATTGTGAAGAATTTGATTACGTAGATTTAAATTATATGCTAGAAAAGCAAGATATGAAAATTAAAAGAAAAAGTAGAATAGATAGATTTAATGATAGATATAAAAAATAGAAGTTATTTTTAACTTCTATTTTTATTTTAAGCAAAAGCCTATTATTATAAATAATATTGTAAATACTGAAATAAAATTAGCAAATAAATTATAATTCAAGTATTCTAGTAATTTATTTCTTAGTTATTGTGTTGTTATATTATTAAGTATGTTTAAGAATTCTTTACTATTAGTTGCTAAATGAATATTATCACTATTATAGGTATATCCGCCAGCTTTTTCTACTAAAAACATACCTGGTATATAATCCCATACAGTGTTATATCCGAAAATTACCGCTCCTAATTTACCTGATGCTACCCATGAAAAATTTACAGCAGCACTTCCAAATGATCTAAAATGGGTGCTTACATCTCGCATTTTTGTTTGTATTTCTACTCCTCTAGGCCCATCTATAGTATATAAGCCGTTATTATAATCTAAATTATTTACATGTATTTTTTTGTTATTTAAATAAGCACCTGTTGAATCCGCATAATATAATTCATCTATTTTTGGTAAATATATAACAGCTGCACATGTTTTTCTATTTTTTATGCAAGCTACTTGTATTCCCCATAAAGGAATATTATTTGCAAAATTAACTGTTCCATCTATTGGATCAATAGTAAAACAATTGTCTGCAAGCTCGTTATTACTATTATATTCTTCACTTATTATTGAATAATCAGGATAGTTTTCTTTTATTTTATTAATAAGATAGTTTTCTATTTCATAGTCAAAATTGGTAACTAAATCGCCATTATTTCCTTTAGCTTTAACTTCTAATTTTTCATTAATAATTAAACTTGCTTCTTTAACTATTTTAATTAAAAAATTTACTTCACTACTCATTTAATTATCTTCCCTTTCCTTTTGGATATGGTGGAAAAACTAAATCATCTGGATTTTGGTTGAATATTTCTCCTGGTAATTCTGTATCAAAATAAAGTGAGTTTAAGCTATTATCATTTATTGGTAATTTGTTTATTTCTAAAGTTTTTTCGAAATCATTTAAAAAATCTGCGTCAGTATTATAAAAATCTTGGGTTGTTTCATCTTTATGTGGTTCTTCAGTAAACATTATTTTTCCTCCTCTATCTTACTTCCACCCCATTCAACAACTGTAAAGCCGTATCTTTTAGGTGTAATTAAATTTTGCTCTTTTATCTTTATTCTTTTATTTAATGGCTTATAATCCATTAATATTCTAATTATACTATCAGGATTAGGAGTAATAGTTAGTTTCATATAATTATTTATTTCTTCTGTTGTTTCAAATCTAATATAATTATACTTATTTGGTTCTAGTTTAGGTAACCAATAAATAATAAATTCATTAGCTTCTCTATCAGTTAAACCTAATATTTTTAATTTTTCTTCTAAAAATGATATGGTATCTTTACCTTCTACTATAAAGCCATCTTCTTTCATAGTTACATTATGATTATTTCCTTCCCAGTATAATCCATAGTATTCTCTATTAGTTTCTTTATCTAAAAGACTACCATCAGGTTTGGCTATAACATTCCAACCATTGTTATATTTAGGATAAGTGGTTGTTAAATATCTACTATTATTTAAAGTTATACTAACATTAGTAGTTGTTTTAGGATATAGATATATAATTGGTTTATAAGCTACATCACTAGGACATTCCGAATCGTTATTAAGTTCATACTCAATATTTACATTAGCTTTAGTAATTGTTTTTTCTACTTTTAATAGGTAGTATATATAATCTGGAGCACATAATCCACATATAGAATCATATGAGACATATACCGTTATGTTATTTCCTTTAATATTATATTTGTATGGAGTTATATTTTCTTCACTGCAAGGATTATAGTTAATTTTGATTAGAGCATAATTAAATCCTATGAAATCAGTTGGAGTTAAATTTCCGGTATTAAAATATTTTAAATACTCTTCATATGTAGTTAAAACTATATTATCATCTATTTCTTTTTCATTATCTTTTGCTTCTACACTAGTTATATTTTTATGTATTTTATATGTTTTATTATTCTTATTAGGCAATAGTATTATTATTGAAATAATAATACATATAATTAATATTCCAATTATTATATATATTTTTTTGTTTTTCATAATTACACCTACCTTATATTAATTTTATCATAAGTAGGTAATTAATTAAATATTATTGACGTTTTTTTAACAAATAAATATTAATATAAAGAAAATAAGAAGATAGTTCTTCTTATTTGTTATTTAAATAATCTAATAATTCTATGGTATTTTTATGTTGTTTTATATTTCTACTTGCTAGAATTTCTTTGCCATCTTCTAGGTATGTTTTTATGGCTAAATCTAAATCTTTATAAGCTAGTTTTCTATATTTATCTATATTAGGAGTGTTTTCTCTTCCTATTTTGTCTGCTATAAATACTATTTTAGCTAGAATATCCATATTAATATTTCCTAATGTATGATATAAAACAGCATTAGATATATCTTCATCCATATTATATAATTCTTTTACAACAATGCTACCTATATCGGCATGGATTATTTTTTTATTTTCTTCTTTTAATAGATCTTTAGATAGATTATATTTATCTATATATTCTTTATTTACTTCACTAGAATACTCTTTAGCGATATCATGAACTAACCCTGCTATATAAGCTTTTTCTTCATCATAGTTATAATTTTTAGCTAGTAATTTAGCTTCTTCTGCTACTAATAGGCTATGATTATATCTATATTCTGATAAGTTTTCTTTTAAATATTGTTTTATTTTATTTATATCATACATTCTTTTCCCTCTTTATTTTTTTCTTTCTAATATTTTTACTTTTGGTTTGTTATTTGTATTATCATTGTTAAATAGTATTTCTGGTTCAAAATATCCTCTATTATAATCGTTATACATAACATTAAGATTTATATCTTCATATGATAATGGCTCTTTAGTATTAGGATCTACTAAAATATAAAAATTATTTTTTACATAGCTATAACCATTATCTAGTAATTCATCTATACTCTCCATTGGCTTACTTTGAATTATTTTATGTTCTCCATTATCATCTAATTCTATTTTATATCCTATATACATAAAATGTGCTACTCTTGTTTCTCCAGTTATTTTTTTATCATCTGGATTAGCAGTCCAAGAATACATTTTTTCTCTTTTTAAACTTATATCTTTCTCAGTAAAATCTGGTATTGTTTTCTCATATTCATATCTATATTGGTAATGATCTACTAAATTAGAAGTAATTATATCTAATTTATCCTTATTTAGTGATATTCTATATAAACTATTTTCATTTTCAAAATCTATTAATTTTTTACTTACTTTATCTATCATAATAGTACTATCAGTACGAGTCCATTCATCATAATACTTTAATTTTTCACTTACTATGTATTTATCAAAATATTTTTCACTTATATAGACATGAGCATGTTTATCTTTTATTTCACATTTGGCTTCATTACTATTACATCCTACTAATAAAAATAATTGGACTAAAGATAATAATGATGCTGTAGTTACTTTTACTTTTTCTTTATCCATTATAAAACCTCCTATATTTTAGAATACTTTTAAGATAATTTCTTTCTATTTATAAAAAACTCTTTTCGTTATATTATAACACTTATTTTCAAATAAAAAAAGACTTTAATCTTTTTTATTTATTTTCTATAAAAGTTAATATATCTTTATAAACTATATCTCTATCATTTTCTAATAATATTGCATGCTTCATATTAGGATATAGTTTATATGATATATTTTTGTATCCTATATATTTTAAGAAATTAATACTTTTTAACCATTTCTTTTTATTTACGATGATAGGATCTTCACTACCTGCTATAAAGAAAATTTCTAGGTTAGGATTTTTAAAGAACCAGTTCTTTTTTGAATATACTTCTTTTAATAATTTTGTTAAATTGATAAAACCATTGGTAGTAAAAATATATCCACATAATTTATCTTTTTTATATTTTTTAATATATTCTTCGTTATAGGCAAGCCAACTGTTTGTAGAATCGTTAGGCAAAGCTAATTTATTTAATAATTTGCTTCTATATCTATCGCCTTTTATAGTTCTTGTTAATTTAGATAATAGTATACCTATGCTTGCAAATTTGTTAATACTAGGGGATCCACATACTATTAATTTTTCTATCTCATAATCATATTTTTTTATATATTTTCTAACTATCAATGAACCCATACTATGTCCTAATAGATATACTTTTTGATTAGGGTATTTTTCTTTTATATAGATAGTTACATCATGCAAGTCTTCTACTACATAATCAGAAGACTCATCATAGAAATAACCTAAATCTTTTTGATTTTTAATACTCTTTCCATGGCCTCTATGATCGTTTATAATAGTTATATAACCATTGTTAGTAAGATATTCCATGAATTCATAATAATATTCTTTATGTTCTACCATTCCATGTGATAATTGAATTATTCCTTTGACTTTTTTGTTTGGGATGAATATAGCTGTATCTAGATTTAATTTATCGCTACTAGATTTAATTTTAATAAATTCTTTCTTCATTATACCTACCTCATTTTTATTATACTTATATTATATATAAAAAACAAGTAAAAAATATTAAACTAGAATACTCTAGTTTAATATTTTTTTGCTAAATCAACCAATGACTTCCAAAAAGCAAGTATTATTGCTAATATACATAACATTATATCACCCCTAAAAATATTTAAGTTATTTTATTTCTCTTTTTTTTGTTAGACTGCCATATTTATCTATTTTATTAATAGCTAACATGCATTCATACATAGCTTTGTATACAATTGAATCAACTGATAAATATGCTGTAGAATTATATTTAGTTCCTTCTACATAACAATATAAATCTTCTATGATATCTTTTGTAGTATTGTTTTCTCCTATTTTAGTTGCTTCTAAAGTTAAATTATAATCTTGATCAATATTTAGATTAATGTCAGCTTCTTCTCCCACTTTTTTACAAACTTCGTAATAATATCCATCTACAAATGGTTTAAAGATACTACATGACCCTGTTAAATTTCTTAAATCGTTATTGCTAGAATTATCTAATTCATTTAATATTCTATTACCAGTTTCTTGAATATCTCCTACCCCACGACAATTTATATAACTTTGAGCTTCTTCTTTTAATAGATCTTTAATTGTTATAATTCTACCATTGGGTTTAAATATTTCTTCAATTTTTTCGTTTTGGTAATCAGTTAATGCTATAATATTTTTTGATAAAAGCATTAAATATTCTTCTTTCATGTTTTTATTAACTTGGTTTCCATATAATATTGTCATTATTTTATATATATTACTTAAATTAGTATTTCCTTCTTTTAAATAATCTTTGGTAATTAAGGTATATTCTACTAAATTCATTGTATCTTTACTATATTTTTTTTGAGCTTTTTTATAGCAGTCATAATTTTTTTCAAATAAGTATGCGTCCATATTATAATTCTCCTTTCAAATGTGCATGTTATTATAACACAACTCAGAAATAAATCAATAGGTAACAAAAAAATAAGTCAATTTTTATTGACTTATTTTTTACTTATTCTTATTTTTACTTTAGTAGTTTTAGATTCATATGTTGCTCTTACATCATCTCCAGTAACTTTTACTGATACTTCATAGTCACCTTCACTATAATTTGATAAATCAACTGTAGCTTTAATATTAGAAGCATCTATTGCTTTTATTACATTTTCTGTACCTTTAACTACTACTGTTGTTTTACTAGAGTTTTCTCCTATTGCTACTACTTTATAATTTTCATCTAAGTTAACAGCATCTATAGGTATGTCTTCTAATTCAGTAGATACTTCCGGTGCTAATTTTACTGATACTGTTACTGTTGCTTCAGAAGTACTATTAACTCCATTTGGTTTAGGTATAGCTATACCTGTAAAATCTTTATCTTTATTTAATCCTGTTACATCTATTTCAATAGGTATGAATTCTAAACTATCTAATACATCTTTATTACCATATACTGTTACTTTAGTGATATTAGAAATAACTCCATCAATTGCTTTTCCAAATTCAACATTTCCTTTAGGTACTACCTTAATAGCTACTTCCTTACTAGGTGATTCTATACTGATTGTTGCTTTTACCTTTTCTGGTACCATTTCTACATTAACAATATTTCCTTCAGAATCATATGCAATTAATTTTACATCATCTAATTCTGAAACTCCAACTTCTGGTTTTACTATTTTACTTACATCTACTAAAGCTTTTACTGTAGCTACTTTTTCTAATGTATGTTCTGCACCTTTAATTATTACTTC
>CACXFI010000130.1 GCA_902766875.1 uncultured Erysipelotrichaceae bacterium
AAAGTTAAAGATTTAGTAAAAAAATTAACTAATTACCAATCTGAAATAATACTTCATGTCGTTAATTTTACAGAATTACAAGAAAACATTTATAAATATTGTGATCCTACTTATATGATTACCATTATGAGAAGAATGATGTATAGAATAAGCGAAAAAGTAATGGAACGAAATAAAAATCTAATACTAATAAATGGTGAATCAATAGGACAAGTAGCAAGTCAAACTCTAAATAGTATGAGTGTTATTAATAGTGTTACCAATAAACCAGTAATTAGACCACTAGCTTGTTTTGACAAATTAGAAATAATCGATATTAGTAAAAAAATTGGTACTTATGATATATCAATTCTTCCTTATGAAGATTGCTGTACAATATTCTTACCAAAACATCCAGTAATTAATCCAAAATTAGATAAAGTATTAGAAGAAGAAACAAAATTTGATTATAATACTATAATAGAAACAACAATAAATAATATAGAACATATAAAAATAAATAATTCAGAAGCAAAATTTGATATATAGAAAAAATTACCAATAAATTTGTTGTATTAAAATAATAAAATTTCACAACCTATAAGTGTAGGAGGTGAAATAATGAACAATAAAACTAATAAACTTGTAGTTCCAGGATCTAAACAAGCTATCGAAAGAATGAAATACGAAATAGCTAACGAATTTGGTGTTAATTTAGGACCAGATTCAACAGCTAGAGCTAATGGATCAGTTGGTGGTGAAATCACTAAGAGATTAGTTCAAATGGGACAAAACCAATTAAACGGATCTGCTAACTACGGTAAAAATAATTAATATAGATAATATAAGAACAATAAATAGATATATTGTTCTTTTTTAATTATAAAACCTTGAATAAACTTTTATAATATGATATTATTTATATAGAATATTAAAGGGATGTGATACTTATGCTAGGTAAAATAATTAGTATTATTGATAGTGAAGTTAAAGTATCTTTAACTATTAATATTTATAATGTTTTAAATATAATTGGTAAAAATGTTGTTTTTGAAAGTGATAAAAAAATAGTTGGTGAAATAAATAGTATTTCTAATAATATAATGGAAGTACATCTAGTAGGAGAAATAATAGATAATAATTTTATTTATGGTGCTGTTGTAAAACCTTCCTTTAATTCAATATGTAGACTTATTAAAGAAGAAGAATTAGATATAGTATTTGGTATTGACCAAAATGCCAATTCCATTACATTAGGTAAATCATATATATATGATAAATACGATATTAAACTTAACGTTAATGAATTTTTTGCTAATCATTTTGCAGTGCTTGGTAACTCAGGTAGTGGTAAATCATACTCAGTATCTAGAATATTCCAAAATTTATTTTATGAAGCTAAAAAATTACCATATAATATAAATATATTCTTATTTGATGCTTATGGAGAATATCAACAAGCATTCAATAGAATCAGTGAAGTAAATCACAACCTAAATTACAAAGTATATACAACAAACTTAAAAGATACAAGTACTGATAGACTAACCATTCCATTTTGGTTATTAGGCCTAGATGAAATAGCATTATTATTAGATGTTACAATGCCTAGTCAATTACCAGTACTAGAAAAAGCGTTAAAACTAGTTGGTTACTTTACAAGAGACGAAAAAGAAGTTATAAATCAAAAAAATGACATTATAGCAAGATGTTTATTAGATATAATATTTGCTGGTAAATCTCCAATGGAAGTTAATAATAGAATAACTTCTATACTAAGTAAGTACAATTCTAGTACTCTAAACTTAGAAATATTACTAACTAAAGGTGGTTGGACCAGAAGTGTTAGACAATGCTTATTCGTAGACGAACATGGTAAATTTGCAGATATCGAATTAGTTATAGCTTTTCTTCAAGAATTCTTAGATGATAGTTTTGAATTAACTCTACCAGATGGAACATTCTCTTATGGCTTAAAAGAATTTTCTATGGCTTTAGAATTTGCTCTAATTAGTGAAGGTATATATAATAGTGATTCCGTTTATGACTATGCTAATTATTTAAAAATAAGATTAAATACATTAATAAATAGTGAATATGCATTATATTTTGACTATCCAACATTTATTAATAAAGATCAATATATTAAATCATTATTAATGACAAAAACAGGAGGCAAAGCCCAAATAGTTAATTTCAATATTAATTATGTTGATGATAGATTTGCCAAAAATTTAGTTAAAATATATTCAAAATTATTATTCGATTATATAGTAAATATAAGTCCAAGAGCTTCTATGCCATTCCATATTGTTTTAGAAGAAGCTCATAGATATATTCAAAAAGATAAAGATGTAGAAATATTAGGTTATAATATTTTTGAAAGAATTACTAAAGAAGGAAGAAAATATGGAATATTATTAGGATTAATATCTCAAAGACCATGCGAAATAAGTGAAACAGTTATTTCACAATGCAGTAATTTCTTAGTATTCAAAATGTTCCATCCTCTAGATTTAAAATTTATTAAAGATGTAATACCTAATACTAATGATAATATGACAAATCAAATGAAATCACTAAGATCTGGTACCTGTATGATCTTTGGAACAGCTTTTAAAATGCCTGTATTAGTAGCAATGGGACTACCAAATCCAGGACCACTAAGTGCTAGTTGTGATATCAATAAAACTTGGTATATATCATAGATAATAAAAGTAAACTATTAAGTAAAATAACTTAATAGTTTTTTTTGCTCAAAATTTTTTTTATTATGATATACTTAATAAAAGTAGGGTGATAGGATGGAAGAACTGTTAGAAATAAATGGTATAGGAGAAAAAACAGTGCCTTTATTAAATAGATTAGGTATTCATAATAAAAAAGAATTAATAACTTACTATCCATTTAGATATAATGTCTTAAAAAGAAGTAACATTGATGAAATAAATGACGGAGATAAAGTAGTTATAGATGGAATAGTAGAAGGCCAACCAACTATGATCTATTTACCTAAAGGATTAAAAAAAATAATTTTTAGAATAAATGTCAAAAAAAGTATCTTGAACATTACTTTATATAATCAAGTCTATATTTATAACGAATTAAAATCAGGTAAAGAAGTAACAGTAATAGGTAAATATAATAGATTAAAAAATACTATTATAGGTAATGAAGTAAGATTTGAATTATTACCAAAAGATGCTAAAATAGAACCAATATACTATACTACAAATGGATTATCTAGAAAAAATATCTCTAAATTTATTTATAACTTACTAGAAAGTGATTATGAAATAGAAAATACTATTCCAGATGAATATATGACTAAATATAGTTTTAATGATAAAAAATGGGCTTTAAAACAAATCCATTTCCCTTTAGATGTCTTAGATTATAAAAAAGCTAAACAACAATTAAAGTATGAAGAATTATTTAATTACTTATATAAAGTAAATAAAAATAAAAGAAATTTAAAAGAAGCTATAGGTATAAAAAGAAATATTAAAGAGCAAGATGTCTATAAAATAGTTAAAAAATTACCTTATTCCTTAACACCAGACCAATTAACAGTAATAGATGAAATAATAAATGATTTAAATAGTCCTTATCAAATGAATAGATTATTACAAGGAGATGTAGGCTGTGGTAAAACCATAGTAGCTTTATTAGCGGTATACGCTAACTATTTATCAGGTTATCAATCAGCTCTAATGGTACCTACTGCCGTCTTAGCCACCCAACATTATAATGATTCATTAGAACTATTTAAAGATACTAATATTAATATAGCCCTATTAACATCAGATACTAAAACAAAAGAAAAAAAAGAAATATATACTAAATTAAAAAATGGCGAAATAGATTTCATTATTGGAACTCACTCCTTAATTCAAACTGATATAGAATATAATAATTTAGGTCTAGTTATAGCTGATGAACAACATAGATTTGGGGTTAATCAAAGAAAAGAATTTAAAAATAAAGGTAAAAGTCCTGATGTGTTATTATTAAGTGCTACTCCAATTCCTAGAACATATGCTCTAACAATTTATGGAGATTTAGAAATTTCAACAATTAAAACTAAACCAGAAGGAAGAAAAGATGTAATAACTTATTTCAAAAAAGATGAAGAAATAACTGGTGTCTTAGAAATGATGAAACAAGAACTAGATAAAAAACATCAAATATATGTAATAGCCCCTTCTATAGTAGAAGATAATAGAGATACAGAAACAGTAATAGATTTAACAGAAAAAATGACTAAAGCCTTTGGCAAAATAGCTAAAATAGAAATGCTTCATGGTAAAATAGAAGCTAAAGAAAAAGATAAAATTATAAATAATTTCAAAAAAGGGAAAACAGATATATTAATATCAACTACAGTAATAGAAGTAGGGGTTAATGTTCCTAATGCCTCTATGATAATAATATTTAATTCAAATCTATTTGGTCTTGCCACTCTTCACCAATTAAGAGGTAGAGTAGGAAGAAGTGATATTCAAAGTTACTGTGTATTATTAGCAAAAGAAGAACAAGAAAGATTAAAAATGTTAGAAACATGTAATGATGGATTTGAAATAAGTAAATATGATTTCACAAATAGAGGGGGAGGAGATCTAATAGGAACTAAGCAAAGTG
>CACXFI010000131.1 GCA_902766875.1 uncultured Erysipelotrichaceae bacterium
ACCTTTTGCTATAGGATCAGATACAGGTGATTCTATTAGAAAACCAGCTGCTTATGGCGGAATAGTAGGATTTAAACCAACTTATGGAAGAATATCTAGATATGGACTATTTGCTTTTGCTTCATCCCTAGATCACTTAGGATGCTTTGCTAGAAATGTTAAAGATATCGCTACAGTCATGAATGTAATAAAAGGCCATGACCCTAAAGATATGACAAGTCTTCCTGATGATAATAAAGACTATACAAAAAATCTAAATGATAGTATCAAAGGAAGAAAACTATTCTATTTTAAAGAAGCCTGTAATCTAGATAATTATAAAGACACTAACGATAAAGAATTATTAGAAACTCTAACAAAATTTCATAAAACTATTGATATATGTCGCAAATTAGGATTTGTAGTAGAAGAAGTAGAATTTGGACATGAACTATTACAAGCATTATATCCAACATACATGACTATATCTTGTGCTGAAGCTACTAGCAATAACTCTAACCTTAATGGTATAAGCTTCGGACCTAGAGGAAAAGGAAATAACATAAATGAAATAATGTTTAATGCTAGAACTGAAGGATTTTCAGAATTAATAAAAAGAAGATTTATCTTAGGAAGTTACATATTACAAAAAGAAAATCAAGAAAAATTATTCTTAAATGCCGGTAGAGTAAGAAGAATAGTAGTAGATAAAATGAATGATTTATTTAAAAAATATGATGGCTTAATCATGCCAACATCAGGAGGAATTGCTCCTCACTTTGAAGATGCTTCAGATAACTTATCAGATAGATACCTAATATTAGAAAATCATTTGTGTATTGGTAATTTTGGAGGATTCCCTAGTATCTCTATTCCTAGTGGTTTTGTTAATAATATGCCTATTAGTATTAATATTACAGGAAGAGTTAAAGAAGATGATTTAGTCCTAAATATGGCTAATATAATAGAAAAAGAACTAGGATATAAAGATCAAATAGCAAAGGAGGTATCTAATGTATAAAGTAGTTATAGGATTAGAAATCCATTGTGAATTAAACACTAAAAGTAAAAACTTCTCTGGAGCTAAAAACGAATATTCATCATTTCCTAATACTAATGTTCAAACAGTAGATTTAGGACTACCTGGAATCCTACCAGTAGTAAATAAAGAAGCCGTAAGAAAAGCCCTAAAAGTAGCTCTTGCTCTAAATTGTGAAGTACCTAAATACTTAAGATTTGCTAGAAAAAATTATTTCTATCCTGATCTACCTAAAGGATACCAGATAACTCAACATCAAAATATTGATCCTATAGGTAAAAATGGATACCTAATGATAAATGTAAATGGACAAGATAAAAAAGTTCTTATCCATGACACACATCTAGAAGAAGATACAGCAAGTTTAGACCACTATGGAGACTTTTCTCTAATAGACTATAACAGGTGTGGAGTACCACTATTAGAAACAGTAACAGAACCGTGCCTAAATTCAGCTGATGAAGCCATAGCTTTCCTAGAAGCATTAAGAAATCTATTTTTATATACTGATACATCAGAAGCTAGAAGTGATAGAGGCCAAATAAGATGTGATGTTAATGTCTCCCTAATGGATGAAAATGCTACTGAATTAGGTACTAAAGTTGAAATGAAAAATATAAATTCCTTTAATAATGTCAGATTAGCCATAGAGTGTGAAGTAAAAAGACAAACAGAATTATTAGAAAAAGGAGAAAAAATAGTTCAAGAAACCAGAAGATTCTCAGAAGAAGATATGAAAACCTATTCTATGAGAGAAAAAGTAGACGCTATAGATTATAAATACTATACAGAGCCCAATATTCCTCCTATAGAATTAGATGAGTATTTTGTAGAAGAAACTAAAAATTCTATCCCAGAATTATCTTTTTCAAGAGTAAATAGATATATAAATGATTATAATATAACAAGAAGAGATGCCAACATAATAGTAAAAGATATAAAAACAGCTAACTATTATGAAAAAGCTATCTCATTAGGTGGTAATCCTAAATCATTATCTAATTGGATAGTAACTAATATAAATAGTTATTTAAATGAACAAAATCTAACTATAGACAAAATATATCTAACACCAAATAGATTAGTATCTTTACTTGAACAAATAGATAAAGGAACTATATCTACTAAACAGGCTAAAGAAGTATTTTCAAAATGTTTAGAAGAAGATAAAGATCCAAAAGAAATAATAAATGATTTAGGATTAAGTCAAATAACCAATGAAGAAGAATTAAGAACTATTGCTAAAGAAGTATTAGAAGAACATTCTAACTTAATAGAAGATTATAAAAATGGTAAAAATGTCTTTGGGTTCTTTGTAGGCCAAATAATGAAAAAAACTGGTGGTAGAGCCAATCCGGTTTTAGCTAACAAGGTATTAAAAAAGGAATTGGATGAATTATGTTAAAAAACTTGTTATTAATCACAGCCCTAATTTTATCTTTATTTAGTTATCTTTATTTATTGTTTCAATATTTAAATAATAAGCATAAAAAGATAGAAAAATATACAGGTTTTGACATAGCAAAAGAGATAACTAACGACTATGACAATATAAATATCGTTGAATCTAAAGAGGTATATATAAGTAAATATAATACTAAAAGAAAAGTAATTAGATTAACTAAAAACACCTATAATTCAAACAATTTTTTCTCTTTAGCTATAGCCTTAATTTTATCTGGCTATTCCAAACTTGATGTTTCTAAAGATAAAAGCATACAGTTAGTATCTAGAGTATTTAACAATCTTGATTTTTTAGATAAATCTATTCTAATATCTTTGCTATTATCTTCAATAACTAATAGTATTGGCGATTCCAAAATATTAATAATAATTCTAATAATAATATCCATTTATCAATATTTATTATTAGATATAAATGAAAAAATAAAAGAATATGTTAATGATAATAACAAAATATTAGCTGATAACTTTAAAAATATAAATAAAATAATGAATAAAATTATTTATACTAGAAAATTATTTTTTATTAGTAATTTAATTCTTATATTAAGACAAGCTATAATTATTTTAAAAATATAATAAATGAATATAAATTTTATAATTATACAATTAATAGGAATTTTAGCTTGGCTATTCCTGTTTACAAGTTATTATAGAGAAAATACTAATAAAATATTAATATTTCAAATAATATCAGCAATTCTATTTGGTATTCATTATTACTTATTAGGTGCTCATACTGCCATATATATTTGTATATTTGCCATTATAATAGATTATAGTTATTACAAAACAGATTTAGATAGATACATATTTTATATATCAATACCCATATACATAATTATAGGTATATTTAATTATAAAATAATGATAGATATATTACCTATTATATCTAGCCTAATAGATGGTTATACCTTAACTAAACATAAAAAAATAGTTATAATAGGAGCTATAGTATCTTATACATTATGGATAATTTATGATTTAAATGTTAAATCATATACAGGTGCCATAACAGATATGATATTAGCTATATCTAACTTATCCATATTATTATTTAAATATAATATATTTAAAAAAGATGAAATAGTACATAAATTAAATCCTTAAAAAAATCTACATTATGTAGATTTTTTATATTATCTTATCTATAATTCCGTATTCTAAAGCATCTTTACTATCCATAAAATTATCTCTTTCTGTATCTCTTTCTATTATTTTTAAAGATTTACCAGTATTCTTAGCTAATATCTTATTTAATTTATTTTTTAATTTTAATATCCTATCAGCTGCTATCTTAATCTCTGTAGCTTGTCCCTTAATACCACCCAATGGTTGATGTATCATAATTTCTGAGTTAGCAAGAGCATATCTTTTACCTTTAGTGCCACCAGATAACAAAAAAGCTCCCATAGATGCTGCCATACCCACACAAATTGTAGAAACATCACTCTTAATATAATTCATAGTATCATAAATAGCCATACCAGAGGTAATACTACCACCAGGAGAATTAATATATATAGCTATATCATCATTACCTACACTATCTAAATATAATAATTGAGATATAACATTATTACTAACAACATCATCTATTTCTCCACTTAACATAATTATTCTATCCCTAAGAAGCCTAGAATATATATCATAAACTCTCTCTCCGTTATTATTTCTTTCAATTATAGTAGGAATCATTTTATCACCTAATTTTATTATATTAATTATTTAAAAAGATATACTAACATAAAATAATAATTTAACGACATATTAACAAATAAAATTAACTAAAGCTAAAATTACCTTGACAACTAAAAAAAACAAATATACAATTATATTGTATAGTCTAAATTAAATTATATTTAAATTAAATTTTTTCTATAAATAAATTAATGAAGTGGAGGTGCAAAATGAATGAAACAGCATTTTCCATTTTAATATTTATTCTTGGGTTAATATTAGGCTTAATAGCCATGTTTTTTGGTTTACATATAAAGAATAAAATGGATAAAAAACAAGCTGAATCAATCATTGACAAAGCAAAAAAAGAAGCGGAAAAAAATAAAAAGAATTCTATATTTGAAACAAAAGAAGAAATACATAAACTAAAATTAGAAGCTGAAAAAGAAATAAAAGAGAAAAAATCTGAAATGAAAGAAAGCGAAGATCGCCTTTTACAAAGAGAAAATAATATTGATAAAAGAGATGAAGCTTTACAAAAAAGAGAATCAGCTTTAGATGAAAGAGAAAACCATCTACTTGATAAACAAAAAGAAATCCAAGAAATAAAAGATGAAATGGAAAAAATAAGAGAAAAAGAATTAAAGTCTCTAGAAGAAATTAGTAAATTCAGTAAAGAAAAAGCTCATGATGAAATAATGCTACGTGTTGAAGAAAATATGTCTAAAGAAATAGCTAATTACATCAAAGAAAGAGAATCAGAAGCAAAATTAGAAATGGATGAAAAAGCTAAAAATGTTTTAGTAAATTGCATCCAAAAATATGCAGCTGATGTTACTAATGAACAAACAGTATCTGTAATAAGTCTTCCTAATGATGAAATGAAAGGAAGAATTATTGGAAGAGAAGGAAGAAATGTTAGAACTATAGAATCAGTAACTGGAGTAGATTTAATAATTGATGACACACCTGAAGCTATAGTAATATCAAGCTTCGATCCATTAAGAAGAGAAATAGCTAGATTGACACTAGAAAATTTAATTAAAGATGGAAGAATTCATCCAGCTAGAATTGAAGAATTATATGATAAAATGTGTAAAGAAGTTAATTCTAGAATAAGAGAAATAGGTAAAAATACTATTTATAAATTAGGATTATCTAAAATGGATTCTGATTTAGTAGAAATAGTAGGTAAACTACATTTTAGAAGTAGTTATGGCCAAAATGCTTTAAAACATTCTATAGAAGTAGCAGAATTGTCTGGAATAATGGCAGCTGAATTAGGAGAAAATGTCAATCTTGCTAAAAGAGCCGGATTATTACATGATATAGGAAAAGCTGTGGATTTTGAAATGGAAGGAAGCCATGTCCAAATAGGCTTAGAACTAGCTAAAAAATATAATGAAGATAAAGTAGTTATAAACTCAATCGCTTCTCACCATGGTGATACAGAAGCAACAAGCGTTATATCAGTAATAGTAGCTATAGCAGATACAATTTCAGCATCACGTCCTGGTGCTAGAAATGATTCTACAGAAAACTATTTCCAAAGATTAGAAAAATTAGAAGAAATAGGTAATTCAATTAAAGGTGTAGATAAAACTTATGCTGTTCAAGCTGGACGTGAATTACGTGTTATGGTTAAACCTGAAGAAATAGATGATTTAGCATCATTCAAAATAGCTAGAGACATAAAAGAAAGAATAGAAGCAGAAATGCAATATCCTGGTACTATTAAAGTAACAGTAATAAGAGAAACAAGAGCAACAGAAGAAGCAAAATAAAAAATATTAGAGTAGTCTCTAATATTTTTTTGTTATTTCCTTAATTCTAAATCTTCAGGTTTTGTTTCAAAACCCCAATTAATCTTATAATCAGGAACTAATTTTGTTCTAAATGGCATAAGTCTAGGTAAAATTACTATAGATTCAAATGTGTCTATTGTTTTCAATTCTTCGACAGATATAAGAGGAGTATCATTATTTTTATTACCACACAATTTACTGAATTCTTCTAAAGTAAATAAATCATTTGCATATAGGTAAATAATATTAGGGAAACACAATTTAATTATTTCGAAGTTTTCTTTACCATAAGTATTTATTAAATCAATATAGCTTTTAATTGTAACAGTAAAAGTAAGATACAGGCTTCTAGAATGATTAATAATCTTAGCAAAATTCTTAATAGGAATTAAACTATCAAATTCATCCAAAATAATATTAAATTTCTTCTTATTATTTTTATATATTGCAGCATTAAATACTTGATTAATAAATAAAGGAACTAAATTATTACTATGCTCGTAGTAACCACATATCATATATATTACAGTTTTTTTATCAAAAATATTAGTTAATTCAAAATCACTTTTACTTAACATATTAGATAAGTTTTCTTTACTAATAAAAGTCTTTAATTTTTGATTAAATGTAGCTAAAATACCACCTCTAGTTTCTTTAGGCGATTCTAAAGTACCAGTAACATTATAATATATAGAACTATCCTTATCTATTTCTTTAATAAATTTTTTGGCTTTTTCATCATCATTTAATTCATTAGCTAACTTAAATACATCCTTTAAATTAACTTCTTCATTATTATTTTTAATTAAATATAAACATAAACCAGTAAAATAATCTATGCAAGAATTTATCCAAAATGGATCTAAATCATTAGCTTTTTTATCATTAAATAAATAATAGCCTAATTCTTCTATTATATTTAATGCTTTATCAGAATAACCTTCTTTATTTAATATATAAGATAAATATAGTGGATTCCAATAATTACCATATAAAGAATTATCAAAATCTAATACTAAAACATTATATCCTCTTTTCTTAAATTCAGAAGCAGTTATATTATATAATTCCCCTTTTACATCATTAATAATTAATGACTCCCCAGCTAACATTGATAATTTTATTAAAGGCAATATAATTGATTGAGTTTTGCCGCTACCAGTAGCTCCTATGACTAATGAATGAGCATCACTCTTTTGAATATAGCAATCATTTCCTTTATAAATTATAGGAACTCCAGACTTATCTATTTCCTTACCTAACTCTATCTTATTTAGAACTTTCTTTAAATTATTTTCATTTTCCCAATTTGAAAAAATCATTTTTTTCTCTCCTTTCACATCCATAATAATACTAATATTATATAAAAACTTAAACAATAGTGACATTATTAATAATAAATGATATAATCTATTTGGTGACAATATGTATTCTAACGATATAATATGTAACGTACTAGATTATATAGAAATAAACATAAATACAAAAATATCAATTAAAAATATAGAATATAAATATTCATATAACAGATATTATCTCATGAGATTATTCAAAAAGGAAATAGGAATAACTATTCTAAATTATATAAATAAATTAAGAATATATAATAGTCTTAAAGAACTAAATACTACTAATAATTCTATTTTAAAAGTTGGATTAAATAACGGATTCTATTCATTAGAATATTTTTCTGAAATATTTAAAAAAGAAATAGGTATATCACCAAGAGAATACAAAAAAATCGTTATTAATAGATATTATTATAATGATAAAATAATGTTTAAAGTTAATAATAATATAATAAATATAACAGAATTAATAAATAGAGTTTCAAAATATAAAAATAACAAAAAACCAAAAACAATATATAAAAGAGAATTATCTATATTTAAATAAAAAAGATATTAGCAAAACTAATATCTTTTCAAATATATCTATTTCTATATTTTTTAATAGCCTGAATTTCTTTTTCTTTTTCCCTAATAAAATCTAGTCTTTTTTTGTTTTTAACAAATAAATATCCACAAATAATTATGCTTATCACACTAACTTCCAAGAACAAACCATTCCCAAATACAGGATTGCAAAACAACCTCACAAACGAAAATGATACTACAAACATCCATAAACATATACTAACAAAATACATAATAAGATTAAATTTTGTATATTTCTCCTGCATTTGTAATTCTTTAAGCATACCTACTGTTCTCATACATATACCCCCTAAATCTAATATTGTTTCGTATTCTAGCATTATAATTAAAATATGTCAATAAAAAAAATAAAAATTTTTATAGAAAAAATTTACCAAAACTATTGTATCAATTAATATAGATATTGTATAATAATAAAAGAAAAGGAATGATATTATGGAAACTTATAAAATTACAACACATAGTGAAAAAGAAACAATAGAATTAGCACAAAACTTAGAATCTGAAAAATTTCCTAAAATGGTAATATGCTTAAACGGAGACTTAGGTAGTGGTAAAACAGTTTTTGCTAAAGGATTTGCTCAAGCTATGGGAATAACT
>CACXFI010000132.1 GCA_902766875.1 uncultured Erysipelotrichaceae bacterium
ATCATATCTTTTTTTATATTATCTTTGTTGTATGTAGTAAAAGGAATATTATTTTTGATTAAATTACTTTCTGTAAAGAAATGTTTATCGATATCACTGCCTTGTACTTTGTGTCCTAATTGTTTTAAAATAACTGCTAAAGAACTCATGCCTGTTCCTTTTATCCCAATAAAATGATACATACTACTCCCTCATTTCTATAATTATTATAGCACTATTTTTTATATTTGTGATAATAATATAATCTACTTTACATAATAAAAATAAGGAATTATCCTTATTTTTAATCTACTGAACTATAAGCTAGTGTTATATCTCCAAAAGCTATATCAAATGGTCCATCTGCTAGATGATTATTATCTAAATATTCTATAGTTACTACTATTGTTTCTGATGCATCTATAGCTACTGAATGATTAGTTATACTGGCTACTGATTCTGTAAATAAAGTATTATTAGCACTTACGGTAACTCTAATATCATTACAAGCTGCATTCATCAAAGTTGGTGTTACGGCATCATTTCCTGTTGTATATCTAGCAGTACATTTTTTTGGACTATTTTCACCACTAACATTAGCAAAGGCTACAGAATTTAGATATGCTAAGTATTTACCGGTATTTTTTGAATAGAAAGTGTATTCAGCTTTTTGACCTGGTTTAGTAAATACGGCATGTAAGTTTTTAATAAGTAAATTGTTTTGATTAGTATCTATTATAGCATTGGTTGCACTAGCACCATCTTCAGTGCCAGTAACTGTTGGTGTTACAGGATCTGTAGAAGTTTCATCGCTTTTAGTTGAAAATTCTACCTTAAATTCATCTTCAGGTATTACTTCAGCACTTGATCTAATAGTTAAAGTTTGAGAATATGCTGAAAATCCAACTGATAATCCAAGAACTCCAATAACTATAGCTATTACTGTTAGTATTTCTGATGTTTTATCTTTCTTCATTATATCAATCTCCCTATTTATGTTTTAATTATATCATATTATATTAAAATTGTATATTATTATTTAAATTAATTTTTTTAAATAAATTTATATAATATACTAGCAAAAAAGTTACTTTTGTGTTAAAATATATGTTGTTTTTGAGGGGGATAGATATTATGAAACATTATGATCGTAAAAATGATCCGGTTTTGATGAAACGACATTTATATGATCGCTCTGGAGAATATAAAGCTTTTAAGGATATTGATAAAAATGTAATGAAAAGAGTTAGGGATAAAATTAAAATTCTTGATTTTAATAGACTTGGTTGTTATATAGATACTCTTAAATATTTAACTAATCCATCTATTCATACAGAATTTCCAACTTATGATGAAAGAATTTTTTTCTTGATTCAATCAGTAGATCCGGATTTATTTATGTATAAAGAATTTGTATCTGCGGGAGTGATTTCTAAGGCAAAAATTGAAAATGCTAGTGATTTTGAAGAAAAAGAATTTTTATCTAATATTAGAAGAAATCAATTAAATGATTATATCAGTAAAGTTAGAAATAAAATGGGATTTTTTGATTATAAACTATTATCTTATGAAACTGATTTATGCAGGTTCTTATATAAAGATAAGTTAAATTCTAGTATTAAAATAGATTATATAGAAAAATTATTTAATAAGAGTAATCTTATAAATAGTTTTAATAATATTGATAATGATAGATTGGAAAAACTTAATATAATTAGTAGACAATGGTATGAAAAAGCTAATAATCCTAAAGATTATAATACATTAGCATATAATATTCTAACTAAATCTAAGGCTTTAGAATTAGATTCTTATGAAGAGCAATTATTATTATTTATAATAGTAGCTGATCCTAATTTAAAATTATTGGATATATATGAAGAAGAATCTAAATATAATATGATTAAAAAAAGAAGTTTAGTAGAATTAGGTTTTTATAATAAAAAACTTATATCTTTAGAAAAGAAATATCATGAAAGATTTTATCCAGAGAAAAAAATTAAAAAATTTGAAAAAAAATAGATATTAATTAAT
>CACXFI010000133.1 GCA_902766875.1 uncultured Erysipelotrichaceae bacterium
ACCTGTACCCATCCCGAACACAGAAGTTAAGCACTTCAGCGCCGACGATAGTGAAAGCGAAAATAGGACATTGCCAATATTTTTTTTTGCCTAAAAATATAATTAACCAATATTTTAAATTAATATTTAAAAGTAAATAAAGAATATAATATAAAAAATAACTTAATAGTTAATAAAATTGACATTTTTATTCATGTATAGTACTATAGCACCTATTCAGGGGGTACTTGATATGAAAAAAATAATTTTTACTGTTTTTGTAAATATAATAACATTCTTTTTGTTTGCACTTGTTGTTGGATATCAAGTACAAAAAAGCAAAATAGGAGAAGAATTAGTAGTAATAGAATCACAAGTAAAAGTCTCAGAAAATATAGCTAATCCTTTCTATGAAGAAAAACCAGAACCAGTAGTAGTAGCTGTTCCAATGTCTAATATAGCTAGTAAAGGTACTTGGACTTGGCCAACAGAAAAACCTTATATTATAACTTCATATTATCAATATAGAGGGGATGGATTTCATAACGCTATAGATATCTATAGTTATAAAGGATATGGATCAAATGTCTATAGTGCCAATAATGGAACCGTAGTAGCAGCATCAATGGGATGTACAGCAGGCTATACCTCTTGTAACAGTGGAAGAGGAAACTTTATAGTAATAAACCATAATTATGATAATTACTATACAATATATATGCATTTAAGTAATATTAATGTAAATGTAAATGACTCTGTAGAAGCAGGACAAATAATAGGAAAAGTAGGTAATACTGGAAATGTATGGCCTGTTCCTAATAGTTATAATCCTTATGGAGGAACACACCTACATTTTGGAGTATTTAAAGGAAACCCTTTATCTGGTGGAAGTTCTATAAACCCACTAAATTTATATTAGCCTCATAAGGCTTTTTTTATTTGACAGCAATATCTTACTATGATAAAATAACAACTACCAATAACTTTTGGGAGGAAAATATGAAAAGACAAAATAAATTAAGAGTAATAAAAATATTAACCATAATCTTAATTATATTAATAAATCTATTATCATATTTAATATATAAAGAAAAAAAAGAAAATATAAAAAATTTCAAAATAGACATAAATAACCTAACTACCGGAGTTATAGAAATAAAAGTAATAGATAATCCCTTTAAAGAAGAAACTACTCCTAAGGAAGAAAGAAAAGAAGTATATGATAATATGACTTTAGAAGAATTAGCTACTAAGTTAAATAAATCTTTAAATGATGATTTAGCTAATAAAGGTTACTTATATGCATCATATTGCCTAGAAAAAGGAGTAGATCCATATTTAGCAGTAGCTATCTCCTTAGAAGAAACAGGCTGCACTTGGACATGTAGTAGTCTAGTAAAATCTTGTAATAATGTTGGTGGTATGAAAGGATATGGCTGTGGAGCTTACGGCTATTTCCCAACTTTAGATGATGGAATAAAATCATTTATTGATAACATTTCTAAGAATTATGTAGCTTATGGACTAACTACTGCTAATCTAATGAATCACAAATATGCAGAAAATCCCAATTGGTCACATAATGTAAATAACTATATAGAAAAAATTAAAAATAAATAATTAATTTCGACAAAATACTAGTAGAAGATATAATATATTAATTTTGGTGATAACATGAAACAAAAATTAGTTAAAGGAGTATCTTCTATTTTTTTTGCAGTAGTATTAGGAAGTTTATGTGGTTATTTACTGTATGAAACATATAGTAAAGAAGCAAAATATTTAGCTAGTAACAATATAGTATATCTAATAGAATATAAAGAATATTCAAATTATGATAGTATGAAATTAGCTAATCTAAATAATGATTATACTTACTATAAAGACAAAAATACCTATTACACAGTAATAGGATTCTCTATGAATAAAGATAATCTAGAAAAAATAAAAAAAATATATAAAGACATAAATATCATAAAATGTTATATAGATAATAAAGAATTTATAGATAAATTAAAAGATTATGATCTAGAATTATCTAAAGAAACTAATGAAAATAAAATAAAAGAAATATTAAATAACATTATTTCTACTTATCATAGTAATAAAGTAGAAATACTAAAAGTATATAATTAATATATACTTTCTTTCTTTTTATGTTAAAATATTATATAGGAAGTGTTATAAATGAGAGTAATTAGTGGAACCTTAAAAGGAAGAACAATAAAAGGATATAATATTGAAGGAACAAGACCAACCATGGATAGAGTAAAAGAATCAATATTTGGAACTATCCAAAATTATATAAAAGATAGTATAGTACTAGATTTATTTGCAGGTAGTGGTAATTTAGGAATAGAAGCCATAAGTAATGGTAGTAAATATTGCTATTTCATAGACAATAACAAAGAAGTAATAAAAGTCTTAAAAGATAATATAACTAATTTCAACATAGAAGATAAATCTAACATAATATTATCAGACTATAACAAATTTCTAGACACAACTAATATAAAATTTGATATTATCTTTGTAGATCCACCATATAAATATCAAATAATAGAAGAATTAATAAATAAAATAACTATTAATAACTTATTAAATAATAATGGCTTATTAATATTAGAATTTAGTCAAGATAAAATAAAAGATACTTAT
>CACXFI010000134.1 GCA_902766875.1 uncultured Erysipelotrichaceae bacterium
ATGTACTTCTTGTGGTATTATAGCTCTTCCTGTATAATCAACCCCTGTAACGTTATACTCTTCAAAATACTCTGAATCTGTAAACTGATTATCCTTTCTAGTCAATTTTACTTTATATCCAGCATCTTTCAATTTATCTTTAACTTTATTCGCTATAGCCATCGTTAAATCTTTTTCATAAGTTTTACCAACAGTAGTTCCACCATCTTCACCACCATGACCTGGATCAATAACTACATCATATACTTCTTTTTCATTATTCTTTATTACATTAAACATCATAGTCTTATAATCATTATCTGAATTTATTTCTATTATATTATTATAAGTAGACACAGTATAATAACTACTTTTTTTATAATCAGTATCATTATCTAATACATAATATTTATAACTCTTGTTATTATCTTTATCTTTCTTCTTACTTTTGTTTTTCTCATTATCATTATCTTCATAAGTAAATCTAAGAAACATAAAATATTCTCCAACATCTATATCATCTAGATAATATCCATTATTTATTTCTTCAGTTATATAAAAAGATAAATTGTTAATTTCTTTTTTAGGAACTATATCAATACTTTTAAATTCTCCATTATATAAAACTAAATCTACAGAACTATATCTAGTATCAACATTCTTAACACTACCAACCATATTCAAAGTGTTTCCATATATATAATATTCACTTATACTAGCATGTTCCTTTTCCACTTCTAAAACAGGTATCCCTTTATCATAATAATTCTGATACCAATAATATCCACCTATAACTAATAATACTATAATTATAAATATTATTATCTTCTTCATTAATTTCCTCCCATATTAATAGCTAATAATCTATTTAACTCAACTGCATATTCCATAGGTAATTCTTCTCTAAATGCATTAACAAATCCCATAACAATTAATTCTTTAGCTTTATCTTCATCTATCCCTCTACTCATAAGATAAAATAATTTCTCATCACTAATCTTACTAACAGTAGCTTCATGCTCTAATATACTATTATTATTAGATACTATATTAGTAGGAACAGTATCACTCTTAGACTTACTATCTAATATCATCGTATCACATTTAACACTAGCTACTGAATCATGAGCATCATTACTAATTCTAACGGTACCTCTATATGTAGCATTACCACCATTAGAAGCTATAGATTTAGACACTATATTACTCTTAGTATATGGTGCTAAATGTATCATCTTAGCTCCTGTATCCTGATTTTGACCATTACCAGCAGCTGCTACCGTTATACAACTACCCCTAGCATATGGGCCATTTAATATACAACAAGGATATTTCATATTTGTCTTAGCTCCAACATTACCATCTATCCATTCCATAAGACCATTCTCTTCTACTATAGCCCTCTTAGTAACTAAATTATATACATCATTAGACCAATTCTGAAT
This sequence comes from uncultured Erysipelotrichaceae bacterium, assembly GCA_902766875.1. Lineage (GTDB taxonomy): Bacteria > Bacillota_I > Bacilli_A > RF39 > UBA660 > RUG11215. The sequence goes on from CACXFI010000134.1 coordinate 1,425, forward strand.
TGTAGTATATCTACATTTACTATTTTTACCAACAAATATTTCTACAACAGCAGCATGTAATGCATCTTCAGTATAATAAGGAGCAGTACATCCTTCTATATAATGAAGTTCACTATCATCATCTACTATAATTAAAGTTCTCTCAAATTGTCCCATATTTTTACTATTAATTCTAAAATAACTTTGTAATGGTCTATCCAATTTAGTATGAGGAGGTATATATATAAAAGTACCACCACTCCAAACAGCTCCATTTAAAGCAGTATATTTATTTTCATCATATTTAACAAGTTTATTAAAATATCTTTTAAATAAATCAGGATATTTCTTATAAGCACTATCAGTATCTAAAAATATAACATTCTTCTTTTCTAATTCCTCAATCATATTATGATATATAACTTCACTATCATATTGAGCACCAACACCATCTAAATATTTCTTCTCAGCACTAATAACACCCAAATCATCAAATAAATTTCTAACCTTACAAGAAACATTATTCCAATCACTAGTAAGTTCTTCTTCTCTTTCTTTATAATAAGTTATACTATCAAAATCAACTTTTATTTTAGGTCCAAATTCAGGTTGCCCTTTATTTAAAAAACATTTCAAAGACTCCAATCTAAAATTAAGCATCCATTCATCTTCATTTTTAATATTTGATATTCTAGTAACAACTTTATCTGTAAGTTTCATAATATCACCTTTTTCATACCTATTATAACTCAATAAAAGTCAAAAAAAAAGAGAAATAAGTATTTTATTCCTCATTATCATTATTTTTTCCTAATGCTTTAACTCTAATATAACTTTCATCTTTATCTTCTTCTTCTTGACTAATCTCTCTTACTTCATTATTTGAAAAATATCCGCTCTTATTAAATTCTTTACTATTAGCTAAAACATTAGATTTACTATTTTCTTTCTCATTTTCCATCTCTTTTTGTTGTTTCTTAACATAAGCATCCAAATTACCTCTGGCTATTTTTAATTCAGCTTCAGTATTCTCTATTTCTATATCAATTTCTCTATTTCCAGCTTTTAATTTTTTTTCTTCCTCATACACTTTCTTAGAAGTATCAAAGCCTATTACACTTAAGCCTCCAACAACAAAAGTTTGAATAAGTAGAAGTAATCCCTTAGACAAAATAATAGCAAGTATTTCAAAACTAACAATTATCGCCAAAAATATTTTATTTATTTTAGATGATTTCTCATCATAAAATTTTATTCTTCTTTTCTTCTCATACAACTCTTGTAATTTATTATTCAAACGACCTATCTCGTTTTGTAATTTTATATATTCTTGATTATTCTTAAAACTACCTCTTCTTCTTTCTTTCATAATATCACCAACACTTAACAAAATTATAATACAATAAATATAAATATAAGTCAATGAATGAACGAAAAAGAAATTAATTTTACATTAACTTCTTTTCTCTTTATATTCTTTAAGTACTTTCTCTATACCATTCCAAGATAAAGTAGCACATTTCTTCCTAGAAGGTTGTTTATACATATCTTCATATACAATAGCTTCCCCTAAACAATCTTTATCATATTCTTCCTCTTCTATCATATTATGATAATTATTTATAATATCTAAAGCTTCATCTACACTCTTACCTATTAACACATTACTCATAATAGATGTACTAGATATACTAATAACACAGGCTTCTCCATCAAATTTAATATCTTTGATAATATTATCTTCTATCTTTATATATAAATCTATATTATCTATACAACTAACATTCCTGCTATTTTCTTTGATATAATTTTTATCATTATCACATCTACTCCTATTAATAGGATTTTCATAATTATCTAAAATTATACTTCTCTTTAACTCAGAATCCATACTTTCACCTACAATATCTCTTTCCAAATATTATTACTATTCTTAAGTACTTCTATTAATTTATCTATTTCTTCTTTAGTATTATAAAAACTTAAACTTATTCTACAAGTATTATTAACATTAATAACATTATTAAGAATTTTAGCACAATGATTGCCAGCCCTAACGCAAATATTATATTTATCTAAATATATAGCCGTATCTTGACTAAACACATCTTTAATATTAAAAGCCACTGTAGTTCCATGAATATTTTCATTATATAATTCAATATTATCTAATTCTTTTAATCTTTTAACTAAATATTCTCTAAGTTCATGTTCATATTTATTAATATTAGTAATACCTATCTTATTAAGATAATCTATACATGAACCAAGTCCTATAATACCTGCTATATTTTGAGTACCAGCTTCAAATTTAACGGGTACTTCCCTTAATTCACAATAACCATCACTAGTAAATATAGCGTTCATACCTCCACCATAATTAATAGCAGACATACTATCTAACAATTCAAATTTACCATACATTACTCCTATACCTGTAGGGCCATACATCTTATGTGCAGAAAAAGCCATAAAATCTATATCCATATCTACTACATCAATTTTAGAATGTGCTATAGATTGAGCAGCATCTACTACTACTTTTATATTTTTAGAATGAGCTAACTTACTAATTTCTTTAATAGGCCTAGTATCACCTAAAACATTAGTAATACCCGCTATAGATATAACTTTAGTCTTATCAGTAATACTTTTTTCTACATTATCTATTGTTACTATTCCCTCATCAAGTGGAATATATTTAACAACAATCCCCTTGTCTTTAGCCAATTTAAACCAAGGAAGAATATTACTAGCATGTTCACTTTCAGTAATTAAAACTTCATCACCTTTATTCATATTATTACCAAAATATCCTTGTATAATCCAATTTAAAGATTCTGTACATCCACTGGTAAATACTATTTCAGAAGAATCATTAGCTCTAATAAAATCTCTAACTTTATCTCTAGTTTCCTCATATAATTTATCCACAATAGCACTATTCTTATAATCTCCTCTATGAGCATTAGCCGTATATTCA
>CACXFI010000135.1 GCA_902766875.1 uncultured Erysipelotrichaceae bacterium
AACAAATACTAATGTTACTATTAATAATAATGCCACTATATCTGGTAAAGTTTATGGTGGAGGTAACGCTGGAAAAGTAGAAGGAAACACTAATGTTAACATAGCCTCATCAACTATTAGTGATGATGTTTACGGTGGAGGAAACCAAGCATCAGTAGAAGGAAATACCAATGTCTCTTTAGATAATAGTACTATATCAAAGAATGTCTTTGGTGGCGGTAACAATGGTATGGTTCTTAGTAGCACTAATGTTGATATCAAAAATTCAACAATTAATAAAAGTGTTTATGCAGGTGGTAATGGTAGTACTGCTATAGTTCTTGGTAATACTTTACTAAATGTAGAAGGAACTACTACTGTTAGTGACCATGTCTTTGGTGGCGGTAATGCCGCTGCTACTGGATGTAATAGTAATATCTTAGACAGTAATTCCCAAGTAATAGCAACTTGCTCTAATCCTAATTCATCTACTAGCATCGTAAATATAGCAGGAGCTAATATAGGCCATAATGTTTATGGTGGAGCTAATACATCTGTACTTTATGGAGAAACATATTTAAATATAGGTATCGATACAATAGATAGTAATTTAAATCTATTACCAGGTAATATCTCGATAGGCGGAACAGTCTTTGGTGGTGGAGAAGCTAATGCTTCTGGTAGTGAAGACTATGACTTTAGCTTTATCAGTGTTACTGAAGGTATTAATATTAATATAGATGCTAATAATCATAATACTTTTAATATAGAAGGTTCCATCTTTGGTAGTGGTAATGCTTCTTCTTCAGGAGGATATAGTTATATTTATATTAAAAATTATGGAACTAGAAGTGCTTATAAGAAAAATGTTTCTATCCAAAGAACAGATATCGTTACTATTGATAATAGTAATATAGAATTAGCAGGAGCTACAGATAGAACCAATAAATATAAATCAGAATTATTTACATTAAGTAGAATTGGAGAATTAAAACTAGCTAATAATTCAACTTTATATCTAGATAGGGGAACAAACTTATTAGAAAAATTCTCTAGCTTATTAATAAATAATGGTAATGAAACAAAAGAAACTGTTACTATCAATAGTGATAACAAAACTGTCACTAAAAACGTTGATAATAGATTATATATAATTGAAGGTAAAAATATTAATATATCTGATGATGAATCATTAGCAACATATGGAGATGTCAATGGTATGGCTTTCTTTGGTATGTTTACTATTGATAGAAACGGTAATGTTAATACAGCTTTATATGATGATGATTATAATTACGGAGATAGTGCTAGCGGTTCTGATTTATACTATTTCTCTAGTGGTAGTTACGTAGTTGGTAAACATAAAAGCAATCACGATATTTATGTAGATGGTTTCTACACTAACTATGCCAATGATGAAGATAATACTATTAAAGTTGATTATATTATACCAACTCCTGATAATGCCAGTTACTATAGATGGGTAGTAGGAGAAAGTGTAGATACATTAGAACTTAGTTTAACAGCTTCTAAATACTCAACATTAGGTACTTATGAATTACAATTATTAGATTTTTATGAACCTAATACAGAAATTGATATTTTAGGAGTTAATTATGATGACTTAAATAGCGATATAAACTTATTATCAGAAAACGATATTCCTAGACATGCTGCTAATGAAGATATTGCTAATAGTAATTTTGGATTAGCTTTCGAAACAGGTACTAGTGGTTGGATCACTAATGGTAAAACAGAGTTTTTAACAAATGATGATAATGAAATTAATGGTACTACTATTTATAAAAGTGAAAACTCTAATGCCATACCTAGTTTTATCTTCTATCTATATCATTCTAAGAACTTAACAGTATCTCAAGAATTAGGATCTGTTACAATATCAATGATGGTTATAACCCCAATTAACGATTTATCTAATAGTATAAAAAGGGTTAATGTCGTAGTAAATTTAAAAACTGCTCTATATGAAGGAGATACATATGAAGCTACTATAGCCCCTGGTGATAAATATTCTATGTTTGCAAATAATAACGTAAATATTACTAACAAAAGTACCTTTAGTGCTTATTTCTCATTATATGCAAATAGTGATACTAGTATTTATGAACCTGGTTATTATAGAACCTTAATATCTAGTTATGCTCTACCAGAAAACACTAAAATAACCATGATAGATTTAGCTGGTGATAATCCAGAATATTACTACTATATAATTAATAATGCTGATTATACAGCTAGCTTATCCGAATTAAATACAGAAGGAGAAGTCAGTTATAGATTATCTAAATTTGTTAGAATGGGTAGCCCTGATAGCAACAACAATTATGATGATAATATAGCCAATAATAATTATTATGATAGTACAGCTAAAAAAGCAGAAGAAGAATTTATCTTTATAGTCGATTTAAAAGATACAAATCTAACTAGTGATGTTTTAGGAGAATCACTACTTATAGAGCTAAAAAGAGGAAATAAACAACCAATACCAGTACTTGATATAGAACAACAAAAAATGGTTTATAATTTGTATAATAACAAAGATGCCATAATTGAAGCTAGTGCTAGTTTAAGCGAAGATACTGTTTATATAGGCAAAACCGATACCTTAACAGTACTTACTAACTTTAGACAACAAACTATTAACGATGTTAATATCATAGACACTAACTTTTATAATCAAAAATTAGGTATTAAAATAACCATTTTAGATAGTGAAGGTAATATTGTTAATGGTGCTGGATTATTAGGACTATCTTATCAATATGATGGTGTTACATATTATCCAAGAGTTGATGGAACAACCAGATTTAATATAGCAGAAAGAGTAGCTAATGTATCTTCTAGAATAATTATTAATACTGAAAATAGTAATCTAGCAACAGGTGACTATGTTATAAAAATAGATACTTTTGGTTCATCTGATGGTATATATTATGGGCTTGAATCTTCTAGTAGTGTTACAGTAGACTTAAAAGTAATTAATGATATATATGGTCTTGATGTAGAACTATCAGATAATAGTGTTATTATTGATAAAGATACCGGATATACCAAAAACAATAATAACAATTTAGATTTTAATATTAATTATTCATCTGGATTAAATAATCCAAATCTAAGACTATCACTATATAGAAGAACCTATACAGATATTTATGACTACACTTATGAATTAGTACCTCTAAGTAATATTATTAATGAAGAATTAGAAGAAACTAACAATAGTCTGGAATATTTATTTACTAATAATCCTAATAAAAAGAATAGATTAATATTACATACTAAAGAAAACTTAAAAACAGGTACTTATCGTTTTGAGTTCAAACTATATGATAATAACAATTATATCGGTAGTGCTCATAAAGATATAATTATAGAATAAAATCGCTATTTTAAGTAGCGATTTTTTACTATATTTGTAGAAAAAACTAGACTTTAAATACAAATTTAGATATAATATATCTAGGATGTGGTAGGATATGGATAATAGTTCAATAGACAAGTTATCTAATCAAGAATTATTAGATATCTATAAGAAATTAGAAGAATATATAGAATTCCTAGAAAAAGAGAAAAAAGATGAATCTAGAACAGATAATTAAAAAAATTGAATCTAATAAAGAAGTATTATCTAGTATGCCACAAAATAATAGTAAGAATATTGAAAAGTATAATTTATATGTTAATGATTTATATGAAGAAGCCAATACTTTTATAGAAAAAATATCTGAAGAAATAAAAAAAAGATATAATAATATTGTTAACATATCTATAAATAAAGATATTGAAAATATAAAAAAAGAATTAATAGACTATAGTAATTTAAAAAAAATAAATAACAAATATAAAACTCCATATGAAAAAAGTGGATTAGATATATTATTAGATGAAATATCCCATTTTTATAACCATGATTTAGACAAAGTAAACGAAAATATAATTAAAATCATAAGTATATTTAAAGAAATTGGGATAAATCTATCTAGTAAAAATTTTGATTACAGTCCTTATGTTAACGAATACATGAGTATGTTTTTATCAAATAATAAAGATAAGAAATTAGAAGATTGCTTTGAAAAAATATATTGGAAATGTCCTAATTTAATATTTGAAATAAGTTTTAATTTTAGAAAGCTATATTATAAAAATATTAAATTATTTGAAAAATATTATAAAAATAAAGAGAGCATTTTAAATAGTACAGAAATAAATACTAAATATAAAGAATTATATAATAAATATAATAATCTCTTAGAAAATGATAAGTATTTAATCATAAATTCTTTCCTAAATAAAGAAAATAACATTAATGATTTTAATGATGACAAGATAGAAACCTATTATGAAAACCTATCTATAACAGATAAAGATATTAATACTATCAAAGATTTAAAATTATCATTAAAAGAATATAAACAATATAAAGAATTATTATTAGTACTAGATGATATTAAAAATATCTATAAAGATAAAGATAAGTATAAAAAAGTATTTACTGATAAATTAAAAGAAATAAGTAAAATAGAAAATAATCTTAATAAGCTTAATAACAAATATAATTCTAAATTATTTAATAATAAAACAAAACAAGAAAAAATATTATTAGATATAGAAAATAACATAACAAATGTTAAAAAATTATATGAAGAATTAGAATTAGACAAGTTTTATGAATTAGTAGCTAATACACCAAATAATATATCTATCTATGAAGTATTAGAACTAGCTTCTTCTTACCAAATATATTTAAATAAATGTCTTAAAAATAATAATCCTGATATTAGTAAAGAAGAATTATTAGAATATAATAAAAAGTTAGAAGAATTTATTTTAAATCCTAATATAAATATATTTAGTAATATTGGGATATTAGAAGAAAAAGATATTCCTTTAATTATAATGGATAAATACAAACTACTAGGTATTAATATTACTAGTGAAGATATCGAAAATAATCTTGACGGTATATACCAAAATATCAAGAAAATAATTATTAATTATAATATTAAAAATAATGGTATAAACAAAAAAGATATACTATTTGCATATGAAGTAAAAGATATAGTATCTTAGAAGAAAGGTGAAGTATATGAAAAAGTTTTTAAAATTTATAGGA
>CACXFI010000136.1 GCA_902766875.1 uncultured Erysipelotrichaceae bacterium
AATAGCATCTTTAGTTATATTATAATATAAACTATCTAAACTAATATTATTATTGCTAGCATTACAAAAACTACTAGAGAAATTCATTTTCATATTACCAGAGAATGTTTTATTTTGCATATCATTTTGATTACCACCATTATTCTTTATCCATAAGTATAAAGAATAATTTTTAGTAGTAGATGCTGATAATGATAGATTCTGTTTTACAACTATAAATCCTCCACTTATAGAGCTAACATCACTAAAATTACCTTCTGATATAACAGTATTACCTTCTGTTAAAGTATACATAAAATATTCGTTTTTTAAAGCACTATCCATATTAATATTAGTAATAGATATATCTACAACTACAGTACTATTTTCATTATTAGTTATACTAAAAGTAGTATTAGCAGTTGCTCCATTACTATTATAAGCTGCTTTAGGGCTACCTAGATTAGCATTAGTAATAGTACCACCACTAGCAGTAACATCTAATCCATCACACCAACTAGATGTATTACCAGCTACATCTATATTAGGATTAGTAAAAGAATACCACGCAAAAGTAAGTCCAAATACTGTTATAGCAAGGACTAAAAAAACAAAAATGCTTCTCACAATTATTTCTTTATTATTAACAATAAATTGTCTTACTTTCATAAATAACACCCTCTATTTAGATATTATTTTCTATTATATATTAACTATATCAAATATTTTAAAAAAACTCAAGTTAATTATCCAATAACTTAAGTTTATTTTTTCATCTTCAAGATTTTTATCATATCACTTTTATTTACTTCTTCCAACATTATTACCATAACTCATATCATATATATGTTTAGGAATCATAACGACCATCATAGTAGCCTTATTATTCTGACTATCAACACTAACTCCTATAACTTTAGACATATTAGCTCTATTTATTAAATATTCATCTTGTCCTGGTGTATATGATAAAACACTGTTCCCTAAATAAATACCATCACCAAACTCTTCAGGTATCAAGTATTCTATCTTAACATTATAATTTTTACCCAGTTCATTATCCCTATCATAAAAACATTTATCTTCTGATATAGAAGTACTAGTAAAACCTCTATCAAACATAAATTTACCTTCCATATTCTTTAACTCATCTATAGAAGTAATTCCATATTCACTAAAAGAAGATAAAGTAGTACCCCTATAAGTTCTAAAATTACCCATATAGCTAGGATTATTACCTATTATTTCTTCTAATCTTCTACCTCTAACTATATATTCATTTTTATTAGAAATATTCCCATTCACTTCATAATTCCAATTATCTCTAAGAGCAGCATTTATATGTTTAAAATTATAACCAGAATACTCTCTAACACTATCTATATCTTCTCTAGATAAACTAGGTATTTCTATTTCTTCACTACTTTTAATAGCATATTCTCTATCTAAAACACTCTCACAATAATTATCTATATCTTCTCTCTTATCCCCAATCATTCTAATCATAGTATTAACATACTTACTTTCTCCTATAGCCATAACATCTACCTCATTATTATTATACCAAATAATAAAATTAAAAACTAGCTATCTTATATTTTATTAAAATTTAATTTTAAAAAAGAGTTTTATAAATAAAGAAAGAATAATATAAGTAAGGAGGTATATATGAATAAAATAATAGATAATAATCTAGATACGTCATTATTAGTTAATGATGTTATATTTAAAAGTCTATTTATAGATAATATTGATATTTTAAATAAAATAGTTAAAGATATAACAGGTTATAATTTAGATAATCCTTCTTTAGTATGCAATGAATTACCTATCAAAAGAAAAAACGAAAAATTTAAAAGATGTGATTTTATATTAAGTGATAATAATACTATTATTAACATAGAACTTAATAATAATTATTATAAATCTCTGCTTATTAAAAATACCTGTTATATCTTTAACCTATTCTCTACTAATACTACTAATGGAGAATTATATAATGATGATTTAGAAGTAATACAATTAAATATCAATAACTTTTCTAGATTTAATAAACCAATCTTAGATTATAGATTAAAAGATACTACATATGATAATTTATATATAAATAACATAAAAATCTTGGACTTAGATATTGTAAAATGTAAAAAGTTATACTATAGTGATGGTGTGAAGAGAAATTATCTAAAATGGGGAGCATTTTTTAGCGCTACTACATTAAAAGAAATAGATTATATTTTAGATGATATCTTATCTAAAAAGGAGAAGTATAGAATTATGGAAAAATTAAGAAAAATAATAATAGGAGATGAAAACATGAGTGAAGCTGAAGCATTAAGAATTGATGATAAAATTAGAAAAAGTATTAGAAAAGAAGGAAAAGAAGAAGGATTCAATGAAGGTAAAGAGCAAACGTCTATATCTATAATAAAATCTTTGTTAGAAGATAACGTAAGCTTAAATTTAATAGCAAAAGCTACTAATAAATCTATATCTGAAATAGAAAAAATTAAAAGGAGTATAAATTAAAAAAATAACAAAGATTTAATCTTTGTTATTTTCTTTATATATTATATTCTTATTACTAGGTCCACTAATACATCTACCTTCTATATCAAATCTAGAACCATGGCAATGACAATCCCATGTCTTTTCTATACTATTAAATAATAATTTACACCCTAAATGTGGACAGTTTCTACATACTATATATTCTCTATTACCATCTTTATATATCATTTTATCCCTATCATATATAATATTTTTATTCTTAATAAAATATCCCTTAACATATCCACTAATATTCTTACCTATATCACTAATAATACCTATGTTTTTACTAAAATTACTTCTTTTAGGATTAAATAAATTTATATATTTATTATCTTTATTTAATATATTATCACTAATAATTTTACCAGCTAAAAACCCATTAGTTAAACCCCAAGTATTATATCCCGTACCTATATACATATTATCTTTAATCTTACCAATATATGGTAATCCATCATTAGTAATAATATCAATATTACTCCATAAATAATCTTCTTTTAATCCTAAATCTTTAATATTCATCTTTAATTCTTTAAAATTATTATATATATCCATATCTTTATCTAAAGAATGAGAATTACTCAAATATATTAAATAATCTTTATAACTTCTAATAGATATAAAAGGATTACTATAGCTAATCATCGATATATTATCACTTTTATATTTAGATGCACTAAGATAAGATCTTTCTAAACTACCCTTAATAGGAAATAAATAAGGTAGTAAAAAATATGGATAATGACTAGCTAGTACTACATATTTACATTTTATTTTACACTTATCTGTATAACATATATAATAATCATTAATTTTATCTATCTTTTTAATACTAGTATCTTCATATATATTATTTTTATCTTTAATTAATCCATATATAAACTTAATAGGATGAAACATATAAGTATCCCTAACACTAATCATATATTTACTATCTACTAATTCATTATTATCTTTATATACAGAAATATCATTTAATTTTAAATAACTCTCTAAATCTTTAATCTTATCTATTTCTTCTTCTTTATTAGTATATAAAATAGAATTAACTTTTTCTAAATCACAATCTATTTTTTCTTTATTTATTACTTTCTTAATCATATTA